>JAACFD010000030.1 GCA_009937555.1 Chlamydiales bacterium
TATCTATACGTCTATTAAAGCTATACCTAAAAGAAAAGGAAAATGCTGACAGTCCTGAAAAAGCAAGAAAGCTAGAGGAATACGAAGATATACTTGCTACTATTAGCTTTATTAAAAAAGAAATCGATCAAGCTGAAATAGAGCATACAGATAGATCTTTATCGTTAAAGATTCATAGAGCTGCTGAAAAAGACCTAGCTGTTTTTGAGCGGCCCATAGAAGCTAATAGAGAGATCTCATATAAGGATCCTGAAGCTGTTGTTGCCAACACTTTAATTACTCAAAATTTTCCAGCACTAAGGCATCCTTTAAGCTCCCCTGCTGAGATTAAAGCAGCTCTACCTGACCTCAAAAGAGACTTAAAACTGATAATAGATCCTCTTTTAGGCCCTGATGATGCAGCTGCTCCAGGAGTTGAGAAGCTAGCTAGTTATAAAAATTTATATCTCTTTGCAGAACAAGTTGCTAAACGTCTACCTGTGCCCTCTATAGATCAAACAACAGGCGCTTATAGCTATGCAAATTGGCCTATCAACACAGCTGAAGAAATTGAAAGCTTAGAAGAAACTCTAAAATTTCTATCAGAACTAGGAGCCTATCTAGCTACATCACAAAGATACCGTACCATGAAGAAAATAGACAGACATGCTTCAGCTGACACAATGGTAAATCTCTATACGTTGCAAGCTATAAGTTATAGTCTATCTTGCTGCCGCTTAAAAAGGCCTGAAGATGCAAACTCACCTCTTGAAAGGTATTCTGCAACGCCAAAAGGCTTTGATGATTTTACATCTCTACCAACATGGCAGCTCTCAAAAGATCCTGAAATGCACAAGCGTTACTCAGAAGTGACACAGTTTTTTGAAGAAAAAAGAAAAGCTCCGGGAAATAGATCTCTATTCCCTTTAACAGAACGCTACTGGGCTGAAGGTATTGAAATTGATAGTCACGACAACAGCTCCTTAATTAGGCTCTTAGATGACCTAGCATCAGAAGGAGGAAAGTATAGAGATAAAAATGGACAAGTTTTTCGTCTAAACTATGACTATGACCCCGCCCTTTTTGAGCGTGAAGAGTTTAATGGCATCTCAGCAAATACCAAAAGGCGTTTTGCTGCCTATGGAGATTGCAATAGGTGGCCTAAACCTCTTAAACAGTTAGATAACGTCTTTAGGTATGCAAACCTTGCCTTCTATAAAGATATGGACGATAAACTTGAAACTGATACAGAGTCAGCCACAAGTAGTTTTTATAAAGGGCTACTTGGACGCTGCTCTAGTGAAACCTTTAACTTCACACGTCCCACTAAATTTGGCAGTAACTTATGTAGGCAGTATTTTCCTTCAGCAGATTCTAAAATCGTGTACTTCAGAACCAAACCTGAAAGTCGCTACAGTAAACTATTTACAGAACTTGAAATTGAAATACAAGAGCCTGTCATTAAACAAATTCTTCAAGAGCCACTTACGACGAAAAGAGATGAAAATAGTATTTACACAGCCCAATTAGATCTTGAGGGAGACTCTCAAAGAATTTCTAGGGAAGATGAGCTATTTCTAAGAGAAATGATGAGGTTAAAAGATGGAGGACTTTATAGAGCTTTAGAATTTATCTCTACAAAGTCAGCAACCATCAAAAACGTTCCTGACATCCTAGAGCTAATTAAAGTGAAGATAGCCTCTCCAGGGCTTCTGTATAAAGAAATTAGTAAAAATCCAGATATTATTACTTATGCTCTAGATGCCTTATCAAGAGCTTGTCTAGATATCACACAAAAAACCCCTTTATTTCATAAAGATCCTAATAACCTTAAAATACTGACTTCCTATTTATATATTTCTGATTACATTCATAAAATATCTAAAAACCAAATAGATAGTATGGAAGCTGGTCCTGAAAAAGAAGCCCTTCTAGGAAAATTAAACGATCTATCAAATTTAGTAGAAACTACTATTGATACAGTTTTCTCTTCAGCTTCAATTCCTAATGAAACAAAAGCTGTTTTCTCCAAAGTGGCATTGCTACATACTCAGACAAAAGGCTTAAGCTCTGGAGATGAAATACAAAGAGTGAAGAATATTAAATATTTTATCTATCACTCCACCTTCTTAGCTCGCTCTTACCCTGATGCTAAGCTTAGCTCTCTTTTATTAGATAGAGAATCTGAAAGAGCTCTTTATGATTTATCAGCTGAGTTTGCAAAAGAGCATGGGGGTGAAGCTTTAAGCGTTGCAACTTCTCGTGCAATAGATGAATCTGCTCAAAGAACTATAGGTGAAGCTCAAAATATAGTTGATGACCCATCTCTATGGGAGAAACTGCCAGGCAGTACCTCACCACTTCTACTGAGCAAAGCAGGCTTCATTTTAAACCTATCAACTGGTGAATTACTCAAAGAGGGAATGGAGGTAAGAGAACTTCCTAAGACTGTAAAAGAGCAGACTATAGGTTATCATAAGGCTTTTGGAGATAAGTTGTTTTCTACTAGTATCTGTAGGAACTCTGGCAAATTATACGAGCTAAAACATAATGGGGATGATTATCGACTAGTTAAAGGCGCTTCAGGAAACTATTCTATACAAAGAAAGTTAACGGTTAAAATAGAGGGAGTAGATGCTCCACAGGAAGTTTTTGGCCAGCTAGAGGAGAATGTTAATACTAGCTACTATAAAAATATCCCTGATTACCTTAGATGTGAGAGATTTTCTAGTTACTTCTGTAAAGCTCCTGAAAGAATTATTATTTTGGATCAAACAAGCAATACTCCTGTCGCCCTAATTGAATCTAACGGCAAAATGTTAAAATATAACGAAGAGACTAAGAGTTTTGGTCCATTTGAACTAATAGCAACTAAAGAGGTAAGTAATGAATGGGGCAAGACTTCTTTTGAGGATGCGAGGCTAGCACTTAACTGGAAAAACCCTCTTTCTGGTGAGCTTATTGTTGAGTTCCCTCGCTTTGAAGGGATAACCCTTCAGGGTAGAGAAAACTTAAGCTTAAAAGAAATGCCCACTTACACTCTAATAACAGACCCTGCAAAAGTAGCTACGACAAACCTTCGTATTTCAGGAGCTTTACACTTACTTAGTGGTGACCCTGAAAACCCAGAGGCCACTAGAGAAGAAAAGCAAAAAGTACTCCTACCCTGTGGTCGCCTATATACACCTCAATTAAAACCAGAGTATGACCCTGCTACTGGATACCCTCTTTTCAAACCTCGTCATGTATTTAGCCCAGTTGAAGAAGGAGAAGGTTTTAGCTCTTCAAGCTACAAGATACACCGAGGGCATTTTGATTTATCAATAGTTTCAGGACAGTTAATACCAAAAGATAGTGAGATGTTAGAAGGATCTCTTTACTTAATGTATCTAGCCTTAATAAATAGACAGCACGACCAGGTAGCATTTTATTTTTACCTGCTACAACAACATCTACATTCTAGCGCTCATTTCACTCCATTTGTAGAAAATATTTTCCAGGCAATTGCTGAGCTCCAAGAGGATGACAGTTCTCCAAATACAGTAACTTGGCAAATTAAAATACTACTTTTAGCTAAAAGCCGCAGAGAAGTTTTAGTAGATGCTAAACAAACTAAAAAAGTATTGAAGTCTAAAGAAAAACTTAAATTCTCACGAGAATTTACAGAGGGAGATAGGGCAATACAATTAGAGAAGCATCTGTGCAGTAAGTTTTTCTCTGAAGAGCTCGATCCAGATTTTATTAATATTAATCAATGTCTAAAAGAGCTTGCACACACCTATTTCACAACTGCTCTAAGCTTTCAAGAGGTTGCCTACCAATTAAGTGCACACGAAAGACGCTACATTGAGTCCTTAGAAATACCTCCTATCAAAGTAAAAGAAGAAGACTATACTGATGAGCTAGTAAGAGAAAGGGTTGAAGCCGAAGCTAAAGTTATAAAAAGAGACACACTAGCAAGACAAATCAATATAGATAGAGGCTCTCTCTCCAAAGTGTTTAGTGATAGAGCTATTAACTTCTCTGATATTAAAAGCTTATCTCATCCTGGAAAGGATATGGGGGCTGCTTTTATGCATCTATACGAGATGGCCATTACAGGAACAGCTGAAGAAAAATCAGCCCTACGAGAGTTTCTTTTATACAGACTATCTGAAGATAATGACTATAAAGAAGTCAATGACACCTTATCAAATATATTATTTTACTTATTAAACCAAGCAAGGGTTGCGGGAGAAATCCCCATATTAACAACAAAACCAGAATGTCAGTCTGCCCGCTATAAGATAAATAGTAAAGCCGAAGCTAGAGCTTTCCTAAGAGGGAAAAGTGTTGGTGATGCTTTTTATTTTTACGATACTGAAGCTGGAGGAGCCATGACTGCTGGAGTTATTGGTAAAATAGACCCTTTGACAGGACCTGAGATTTTATTCTACGCCCCTTCATCAGGTATTGTTGATGCAAGAAGCCTCTACATCTATATAAATGGACTAAGGGATATGCTTCCCTCTAGTGACGCTATAAACTTTATCCCTGGAGGTAATTTACCTCAAAACCTAAGAGAGATTGGAGCTAGAGTCAGTCAAGTAGAAGAAGCTCTAGAAATAGGCGCAAAGGTTGAAATAAACAAGAAAAGTGATTTTTTTATCTCTGGACCGCTATCAATTACCCCAACAGATACAGGGGTTAAAATAGAGAGTTATGGTGTCGAAACCTTCTATACACATGCTCAACTAGCAAGAGGTGTTAATATTGGTAATACTGTCGAGTGTGACTATCAAGTGCCAGGAGCAAATCCACCAACCATAAGAGCTACTTTAAAGTATGATGAAGCGCTAAAAGCAATTTCTCTTGAAGCTCATAAGAATGTCTCTCGACGCACTGATACACGCAAAGGACTTCTTGAGCTGATGAAGTTATTCGAAGATAGTGAGCTCCCTGCGTCTCATGCACCTCTATCTATTCCTGCTGCTGAAGAAAGACGGGCAGATGGAGAGGAAGTTACTTTTGAAAACTTAAGAAATTACACTCCTTTAAGAGGTATATACGACTCATTCTCTTATGCTAAGACCGTTGGAAAAGCAGGTTACGAAATTGATGAAACTTTAGCGGAGGTGTATTTTTCTGAGTGCTTTGATCGCAGTGAGTCATTCCCTGTCTACAGACCTATTTCTGATGTCTGTGCAAGTCTATTTGATGTTCATAATGAAGGGCTTGATGAAGATGGTAAAATCGTAGCCCTTGAGAGCTACAGGCAATTCTACAAGCCAGAGGTAGGTATAGAGCTGAGTAGAAAAAGCATCTTCCCTACCCCATTTTCTGATCGCTTTAAAGAATTCTCAAAGCAGATCGAGCCTCAGCTACAACCTTCAATACTTGCTAAACTACAAGAGTTGGATAAAGACTACCTCAAAGGTTGGCAAGGAAACTCTATCGAAAAACAAGAAAGAGACTTTCAAATTGAAATGCTTATGAAAGCTAATCTCGAAGGCAAGATTGAGCCCATGCACTGGGAAGCTACTAATAAAGCTGATGAACATTCAGTTGAACTTAATCTAAAAGAGCAAGAAATTCTACAACTTGCTAAGAAAAGTTTAGAGTCAATTCAAGAAAGTCACTCTTCTGCATGGAAAAGAGAGGAAGTCTCTTTTGATAAAATAATTAAGCTATACCTTCAAGAAGACATGAGAGCCTATAGAGATTTCTTAGCTTTAGAAAGCAAAGAAAAAATCCAGGAGCTCAATCACAAAATTACTGAATATTTACTACTAAAAACTAGACATCAACAGCTACTTCGCTTAGCAGACACCACATACGATCTGATGCAACTTGACCCTGATACAGTAGAAGCAGAAACTCTCAATCAAGTTTATATTGAGCTAGCTGAATCACTCAGCGCATCTAGACACTACCACCCTTTTGCAACTGGAAAAGAAAGTAAGATTGCTAAAGCTTGTTTATTTTATGAGTCGGCTAGTGGCTTTCTTCTTAGAAAAAAGCAGGTTGAAATCTTTAGAAAGTTTCTATCTGAAGACGCTGAGGGCAACTTTGAGAATATTGTTGATCAAATGATTATGGGAGGAGGAAAATCAAAGGTATTACTTCCTCTACTAGCATTTTGTAAAGCAAGGGGTGATAACTTAGTGGCTATTATGGTCCCTAAGGCTTTATATGAAACTAATAGAGCTGATTTAAGTAAAACTGCTTTAGAATTCTTTGGACAGAGCAGTTATACTCTTGAGTTTACTAGACAAACCCCTCATACAAGCTCCTCTCTTAGCAAGCTAAGAGATAAATTAGAACAGTGTATTTCAAACCGTTCATTTTTAATTGTTGACGATGAAACTTTCCAGAACATTGAACTCACCTATATAGAGTGGATGGAAAATGTACTGGAAGGGACAGCAACCCCTGAAGAAATAGCACGAACAAAAGCTCTTGAAGAGATATACATTATGCTTACAAATAGCGATGTATTAATGGATGAAATAGATACTATTTTAGACACTAGAACCGAGCTTAACTTCCCTATAGGCGAGTCCAAAGAATACTTAAATATTAATGAATTTAGACTTATTGAAAACATTTATGCTTGTTTTGAAGACTTAACAGTTTCTGATGGATCAGATAAAACCTTTAAAGACTACTTAGACCAAAACTTACAAAATGAAATATCGCTTGTCCAATTTATTCAATCAAGAAAACCATTAGCAACTAGTATTTTAGATAAACCTATTGAACTAGAATATGCCAATGAGGTAGGTGAGAAAGTCACAGAATTAACTACTCTCTGGAGCCGTGTAAAACATTTTGATACTACGATAAATAAAGATGCCGTTATTCGCTTTTTAACAGGTGCAACCCCTCCAAAATCTCTTGAAGATAAAGTATTGAATGTTGTGGAACCTACAGAAGAAATAAAAGCCTTAGCTGCCCTTTTATTTTTAGCAAGAGAAGAAATTAGCTCTATCCAGAAAGATTGCCTAAAGCGTAATGCTAAAGAACACTATGGGATTTCCAAGGAGCTAAACAGCGGCGCTGAAGAGCGCTATGCTGATGATGTTGCTCCAGAAACCTCTCCAACTATAATTCCTTTTAAGGCTACTCAAACCCCTTCTGAAGGATCTTTATTCAGCAGCCCGTATGAAAGCTGTACTTTTGCAGCTCAGGCATATCGGACTATGGAAATATCAAAAGCTGAAACTCGAAATTTTATAGAAGATTTAATTAAAAAGGCGCGTAAGGAATGTGAAATAGGACTTAGACTTGAAGAAACCCCTACTGTTATTAAGTTTAGAGAACTATTTGCAGGCAATATTGTTGAAGGAGAAGATGTAGGAGACTTACTGCGATATACCAGTCACCTAGAGACTAGAATACCACAGTTTCAAGAAGTTTTTAATCTTCTAAAAAAAGATAACAGAGAAGTGCTACACTACTTTTTAGAAACGAGGGTACATCCCCAACTTTTTGCTTTCAAGTACAAGCTTCGCTCAACCCCTCAAAACCATGCTCAAATTCCTAGGAGCATCCAAGGGTTCACAGGAACCCCTTGGAATAGAGACTCATACAACCCTAGAATCAAATCTGCTGTAGAACTCGGTGTTGATGGGACAACTATAGATCACATGATCCAAAAACAAGGCGTGGTGATGTCAGTTGATACAACAAGAGATGTTAGCGCTTTAACCCTACTTGAAGCAGATAGAGAACAAAATACGGCTGAAGTGAGTAGACCTCTAAGAGCAATTATTGACACAGCTGCTTTACTAAAGAACTACTCAAATAAACAGGTAGCTGAAGACCTTCTAAGAGCCTTTAGCTCCGAAGCTGCTGGCAACCCTCACCAAAGAGAAGATGTTAAAGGGATTATCTATTTTGATGACACTAAAAATACTCTTCATGTTCTTAAAAAAGGTGAGGCTACCCCAATTGAAGTAGGTTCATCAGAAAAGAGTGTTATAAAAGAAAAAACAGGTCTCTTACCTGAAGACTTATTTGTCTATTTCAGTCAAAAACATACTACAGGAACGGATATCAAACTAACTAAAGATGCCAGAGCTTTGAGCACTATTAGCAATAACACTTTCTTGCGAGATTTACTGCAAGGTGTTATGCGCCTAAGAGGCTTTAGTAAAGGTCAAAGTTGCGACTATATTATACCTAAAAGCTTAAAGGAAGAAGGCGGCATTAAAGATGTAGTAGACTGCATTACAACAACAATACTAGCTCAAGCAAAGCAACAAGCTCAGGAAAATATTCAAGGGGCTTGCCAAAACATCCATAATGCCTTTAGGACGCCTATTTTAAAACAACTGCAGCAGTTAAAAGTTAAAGAAGCCTACACTCCTGAAGAAAAGAGAATGGCTGATTTTCTATTCGCTCAGCTAAAAAGTGTTGAAGTTCTAGACCCTAAAAAACTTTTTGAAGGGACTAAGCAAATGATCAATACTAAGTTTTACCTGGAAAGTATAGAAAAGAATATTAAGAGATTGATTCAAGAAGAAAGAGCTGCAGCACTTGTGTCTCCGGAAGAAAATGTCCGCTACTTAGAAGCTCTAGAAGGTATAGAGAGAGAATTTCAAGCTACAGTAGATGATATTAAGCTAAAAATACTCCCTAGAAATTCTCAAGCTAAAGTTCCTAAAACCACACTATGTCGGACTAAAAAAGATGTTGGTGATGATGGAGCAGTAGGAGGCTCCGTGCAAGTACAAGTTCAAGTGCAGGTAGCTAATACAGAGGAAGAAGAAGAGCAGCAGCAAAATTTCAGGCGCTTTGCTGGCCCTGCTGGCGTTTTCTCTCGAGCTTATCCTCCACTATTAATTAGAGAACCGATTACTTTCACTAGCCTAATAGCCGATCTACGTGCGGAGCCTTTCGAAACAGCTAAGCAAGGTTATGACTTAGATGATATTAACCTTGGCGCAGATGGAACAGCCTCATTCTACACAAGCCATTGTTTCAGAACTACAGCTTCTGGTTTACCACAGAGAATGCTTCAAAAGTCAGTACATAAAATTCTACAACTAATAGATACTAATACAGGGAGAGTTGCCTGTATTGCTCTATCGGAGGAAGACTTTAAACTACTAGAAGAAAAAGAAGTCTTTAACCACCTATCTTTAAGCAACTTAAAGCTTGTTCTTACTAACTCTGAAGGTGTAAGCATTAGGAAGACTAGAGGCTATATACCCTCCGAAGCAGAACGAATTTTCTTATCTGAGGTGCTTGAAAAAGCTCACTTAGTTAATGGAAATTTAGAACTTCTTCTTAGACAAAGGCAGTTTTCTGAGTGGTTGAAGAGTATTGATGTAGATAGGCTGCAAAGATATCTCGAAGAATCTGTTGTAGCTAAACGAGATCCTTATAAAGCGCCTTTAGCAACAGCCCTTATGCATAGGCTAGACATAGCAAGAGCTATAGGGGTTGCCTAAAAGAAAAGAGACTCTTAACTTGATCGCTTAAGAGCCTCTTAAAAAATTAAGTAAAGTTTTAATCTTCTACTGATTTTTGCACCTGGAATATTCGCGCAGCTCCTGTAGTACAGTTCAGCTCTAGATGACCTTCAACCCTCGTCAAGACTCTAGTAGGTTCTACTGCAGAAGGGTCAATTAACACATAATCAAACTTCTGAGTAATACTGATTGTAGGTTTAAAGTTTCCTGAGCTATCAATAAAGCTTTTGAAGTAAACTTGAGGCCTAGTATCAATCTTACCCTCCTCTAGACGAGTAGGCATTAGCACTAACTCTCTACCTCTTGTAAGAACCTTATGAGGGAATTTTTTCCCTAACTTTAACATTAACTCTGAAAAAATAGACTGATCCATTAAGCGTAACGTATTGATAGCTTTCTCTTCATTCATCACAATACTCAAAATGGTTCTATGAATAACTCTTGCTCTATTATCTCTATCTTCAACACTATCTAGAATCATCCCATTAATTGAGTAAAACAAATCCTCCCTAACATCTCTACAAAACTGATGGGGAAGATGAGTTAAACCTTCTTCTCTGGAAAAAGCTGCGTTTTTAGTTTGCAGTAAAAACTGTGGCACAAAATCATTTACAGCCTTTTCATCTCTATCAATAAGAGAGACTACATCTTCGTAACTAGACAACTCAACTACTCTACATACTAAATCCTCTTTAGAATAAACAGCAGATGTTAAAGGCTCTAAAACCCCTGCTAAAAGTATACTTGATGTACTTGCTCTTTTGCTTCTACCAGCACCTGCTGCTGCTGCACCTGCAACTTCATCTTCTATAATAAAACTTCTTCTTTGCAGTGCTGGTACTATTCCTTCCTTTATATCTAAGCTATCTAAGTGATAAAAAGCAGCAAGCTGCTCTGGCCTAACTAAAGCTTTTGCAAGTCCACCTTGCTTAAAATCAGTCGAGTTAAAATGAAGAGCTACTCTCACATCATCTTTACTCTTTGAGGACTCATAGTCTGCAGCCGTCGCAATTTGATTCAAATGGTAAGCTAGAGCTATTAATGGCTGGGCTCCTTCTTCAGGAGTGATACTCTCAAAGAAAGTACTTCCGGCCTGCTCACTGAGACAAATAAACTTCTGTAGGTATAGATACATAAACTGTAAGAATGCAGAATACTCATCATTAGATAAAACACTACTGCCTTTTTTGCCTATAAACAAGTCTTCATGCACAGCATCTAAAGCCATATCTAAAATTCTAGAGGCACTTTCCTCAGAAACATTTGCACTGAGAACAATTCCAGAACTTGAGTGCATTAGATGTGCTTTAAAGCAGGTTTTAAGCTCATCCAATGTCCTTGTTTCAGCAAAAACTCCTGTTCGATTTATCAACTCTCCACTAACTGGCAATAGTGCATAAAAAAAGCTAGAATTAGAGGCACTGTATATTTCTAGCTCTCTTAAGCCCTCTAAGATGCTTGGGTTTCTTGAATTTGGATCATAAACTAGAAAACCACCTAAGCTTTCTCCTTTAATTGCAGCACTATGCACAAGTGATTTTAGACCTGGAGCAACATGTACTGATCTTCCTGAAGGTGCTAGAGTAATCACTCTTCCTAGACGTATATACTTAAGCCTACGCTCAGACTCTCCTTCTCCATATCTTTCAACCCAATCAAGGTTGGTTAAGATAAAGTTCCTCCCCATCTCATCAACATTAAACCCTAGCCCCTCACTGACTGTATGGCTTAAGCCTTTAGCTTCATAATCTGATAAAAAGAACCTTAAAACACCTGTAGCATCTCGCTGCAGCATCTCAGATAATGGGAGGTCTCTTCTAGACTCTAAAAGCTCTACTCCCCCTTCCTCTAGGTAGCTTCCTCTGTAATTTAAAGCCTTTTGAACCAAAGAGTAACCAAAAGACTTAAGAGAATGCCCGTTTGTAAAAGCTTCTATTAATAGTGATACAAGACTCAATATCTTCCTAAACTCATCTTTCTCCCATCCTGTAACTACTGAATCAATAGATGCAACACTTGAAGACTCTAAGCGTCTAAGAAAAAAGTTTTGAAAATTAACCTGATAGTCACTTCTAGCTTCTAAAGCTAGATGTAAAAACTCATTATAGCTTTTATACACTTGTAAACTTCTATAGTCCTCTCTCGAAATTTGCCGAAGTAAGTTAGACAGCTTTTCTTCAAAGCCAACTCTTTCTTCACCTGCTACTGCACCTTTATCTGCTAACTTACGTTGAAGTAGGCTTACGACCTCATCAATATTAGTGGCAGAAGCCTCACAAGCAGCTTTAAAATAATTCACAGCATGACGAACTTTGAGCGTTATAGCCTTTCTCATTAATCTAGGGCCCCAAATATCTTCTAAATCATAAGATCCATCATCTGCTGATAGGCCAGATGCTATAGAAGCAACAGTCGAGCTTATCCAACTTCCCCATCCAGACGATGCTGCGGAACCATCATCACTTTCAGTTAAGTCAAACGAACTTGCCAAACTCTCTCTTCTTAACCTCATAGAGTGATCTACAACTATTGATTGAAAGCTATGTGAAAAAGCTTCTTGATCTGCAGTCCTTTTTAAAAAAAGGTCTAGACAGTCATAACTTCGCACCCTTGATGAAAGAGATAGAGTTAAAGGTACTGAAGCCTCCTCTTCGAGCTTTCTACTAGCTAGTAAGGAACTATCACTTCTTGAACGCTCCCTAGATAAGGGTAGTTGTGTTATAACCCTTCCAGTAGGGTCTAACTCTCCCTTTAGTAAATGAAATTTAGTGATAGCCTCAAGCGCTGCTCTTTCAGATCTATCTGAACAGCTCGTGGCTAAACTCTGCTCTTCTCCTTCCTATAGACAGTCTGCTTCAGTTCTATTAAGGACTGAATGTGTAGTTAATTTTTGAAATATTTTTGATGAGTCACTCATTGA
>JAACFD010000249.1 GCA_009937555.1 Chlamydiales bacterium
TCTAAATTTTCTCTAGCTTCTTCAGTCTTAAGTGTCATGAACCTTATTAAGTCTTCATTTAAGTGATAATCATTCCATAGCTCTTTAATTTGGCTAGATGGTGCAGTGAAGTAAAGAAGGTAATAGTACCCTTCTCGATGGCCACGAATCTGATAGGCTAATTTCTTTCTTCCCATATCAATTTCGTTTTTAATTTCTCCGCCTTTGCTAGTAATTCCAGAATGAAGTTTTTCTAGGAACTTCTTTCTTGCATCTTCACTAAGGGCAGCATTTGCAATAAACATCCCTTCATAAAGAGTTGATTTTTCATTTTTGCTCATCAGCTTTTCTCCTGTTGCCATCCATCTGGCGATTCTTTACTTAAAAGTTTCTTATTTCGAGCGAGAGCTTGTTGCTTTTCATCATTAGCAGACTTCAAAGCTTCATCTATTGTACAGCTCATGCACCGTTCAATCCACTCAATCCCTTTATCCATGATAAAGGGCAGTTCTTCTATTTCTTGTCTGGAGAAGTTTTGTAAAACAAAATCACTCAATTCTCCAGGAAAAGGGGCTTGAATCCCCATTCTTAAGCGGCCAAAATCCCCTGAGGAAAGTAAACGCTTAATATCTTTGAGGCCATTATGACCTCCAGTACCTCCCTTTGCCCTCAGTTTTACTTCTCCAAACACAAGATCAACATCGTCATAAACCACTATGATCTCATCTAGAGAGATTTTAAAAAACTGACATACTTTTGAAACAGATTCTCCACTTAGATTCATAAAAGTGGAAGGCATCAATAGTATGCAAGGCTCGGAAGCAATAGTTCCTTTTGCCATCTTAGCTTTAAACTTACTCTCTGCTTTAAAGCTAAGGTTGTATTTGTCAGCTAGTGCCTGGACAACGAGAAAACCAAAGTTATGTCTCGTATATTTATACTTGTCTCCGGGATTCCCTAGTCCAACAATTAGCTTCACAAGGTCACTACCTTTTTGCTACAACTACAGCAACCTCTCTTAGGTTAATTAAAGGCTTTACATTCTCTGTAAGCTTTACTTCAGCTAATCTCTTAGACTGATTAAGAGCAACATCACGTACACAAAGAGTAAAGTTAGCAGGAATATCCTTAGGCATACACTTCACTTTTAAGTGTCTAATGGTTTGTCTTAGAACGCCACCTTCTTTAACTCCAACACAGTCGCTTGATCCTTCAAGAGTGATAGGAATTTTAATCGTTACAGCTTGATTATCATGCAGCTGTAAAAAGTCTAAATGCTGAACATCATAACTAGTTATATTGTAGTCGATAGATTTCAGAATAGCTTTGATCTTGTTTTTGCTTTCATCTTCTAACTCAAAAATAGTAGAAGGTAAAAAGCCTTTTTCCAACTTAGATAAGATTTGGTTAAAAGCTCTTGTGTCTATAAAAATATGCTGAGGTTCTTGATCCTTGCTGTAAATAATAGCCGGAATCTTTCCTTCTCTTCTTAGTCTTTTGTTGATACCTTTTTTACCAGCTTCTCGCTTTCCAGTACTTAGCAACATGTTTCCTCCCAAAAAGGGGTTGATTAGCAGTTGTTTATTTTTTGTATTTATTTTTTTACGCTCAGCTTGCTTGATTCCAGCGAAATAAACAAAGCTGTAAACTTAAAAGGGATGATTTTAAGGTAAAAGAGCTTATTATTCAAGTAGCAAAATCAAACAACAAGCAAAGAATTTACTTGATAACAGCTAGCTAGCTTCTTTCAATAGCCTCAGCTAGTATTTTAGCCACACAAATCAATTCTATTCGGGAAGATTTTTCCGCATTTGATTCCGTCACACATGAGTTAGTGGTAATCAAATGCTCGATACCTTCTTCTAATAGCTGGTTCAAAGAGCTTATATCTAAAAGATTATGAAAGAAACACGCATATAAAGCATTAACTTTATTTACTTTCAAAAACTTACATATTTCACGAAGCTCATTTAGAGAGCAGGCAAGGTCATCTATTAGAAGAATTCTTTTATTCTCTATTGAGCCAAATAATTCCCACTCCTGCCCATTTTTTGAAATAAAAGCTGTCTTAGCTCCAAGTGTTTGAGCAAAATCAAATGCTACTTGAGACTTTTGAGGAGAAAGTGAAAGGACTGTATCTATTGTTAAGTCTTTTTTTTGAATTGCATCATTCATTAAATGCTTTAGATCTAAGTCATGAAAAGGAAAGTCAAAGAAATGCCTACGTTGACTATTCCCTACCTCTAAAGCTATAGCACCATCTACACCAGACGCTTTTAAAAGGTTTGCAAATAATTTAGTACTAGTTACTGCGCGCTTTTGGATGTGTCCCTGCCCACCATAAGCCATATAAGGCAAAACAACTTTTATAGATTTTGCTCTAGCTTGCTTGAGTGCATCGATTACGATAAGCAGTTCCATTAGAAAACGGTTGGGCTTACTAGATAAAGACTGGAATAGAAAAACTTCTTTTCCCTCAGGAGACTCTGTTAAGTGTACTCCTATTTCCCCATCTTCATACCGTTCAATGAGCAAGTTTGCAGGCGTTAATTTTAAATAATCAGCTACCTGGGAAGCTAGCTTAGGATAGGAGGTTCCTGCATAGATCATTTTTTGCGACATAACTGCCACCCATATAAAATCTTCAATTAATAGGTGAAGCTAACATAAAACTAAGAAAGTGAGGTAGAAAAAAAACGAAAGTGAAATGTTGGGGTGGAAGGATTCGAACCTCCGATACACGGTACCAAAAACCGCTGCCTTACCGCTTGGCTACACCCCAAGATGCTTTCAAACGAAGTTAACAATCTAATCCATTAAAGGATTTATTGCAAGATTGTTAAATAAAAAAATACTCTCTTCTTATTTTTTTCTCACCCTTATTATATGGTCCGTAGAATTTACATAAAATTAACCTTTTTCAAAATATTATAGTTTAATCACTTATAAGCACCCTATTACACACCTCTTCCTTATACTTGTAATAGCCCTTCTCAGCCTCTATAATAGTTATAGGGGGAACTTTTTTAACTTTAAGAAAATTGAGGCTCAAAAATTATGGGTGATGGAATAGGCGGATTAGGCCCTGGCGGCGGCGATAGTATAGAAAGTCTAGGTGGGCATTACAAGTATACTGGTGAAGCCG
>JAACFD010000031.1 GCA_009937555.1 Chlamydiales bacterium
CTAAGTAAATTAAAATTTAAATTATAAAGTGTGTAAATAAATTGATATGAGTTACTTAATTTTACTGCGCCATGGGCAGTCTATGTGGAATCAAGCAGACCTTTTTACAGGTTGGGTAGATGTCCCTTTAAGCGAAAAAGGAATTGAAGAAGCTATTAAAGCTGGTGAAACCATAAAGGATTTACCTATAGATGTGATATTTGTCTCCTCTTTAATACGCTCTCAAATGACAGCTATGATCGCTATGAGCAAGCATAGTTCAGGTAAAGTCCCTATTTTTCTCCATCCAGAGAATGATAAAATGCGAGACTGGGGTAAGACAGGAGTGGCAAAAGAGAGCCTATCCACAGTAGATGTGCACATGGCTTGGGAGTTAAACGAGAGGATGTATGGTGACCTTCAAGGCCTTAATAAGGAGCAGACGCGGCAAGAGTTTGGTAAAGAACAGGTACAAATATGGCGCCGCTCTTATGATACCCCTCCTCCTAACGGAGAGAGCTTAGAAATGACAGCAAGCAGATCTATACCTTATTTTGAAGAAACTATCGTTTCAAAGCTTAATAAAGGAAATAACGTATTAATTTCTGCTCATGGTAACTCTCTTCGCTCAATTTTAATGCACATTGATGGACTTACTAAAGAAGAAGTTGTAAAATTAGAGATTCCTACAGGTAAGCCAATAATTTATAGTTATGAAAAAGGGGAATTTCTAAAACAAGATGACTAGTATCTATCTAGATAACGCGACTATTACTAAGCCTTCTAAACGCGCTACAGAAGAAAGTTTATGTTTTCATGAAAAATATTGGGGGAGTTTTAGTGCCCCACACGACAAAGCTAAGGAGCTTGATCCTTATGTTAAAAGAAGCTACCAAAGAATTTATTCCTTGCTAGGAGCTAGTCATGAGGCAACAACAATCTTTTGCGCCTCTCAAGCCGAAGCTATTAACCATGTCATCTTCTCAGCTTATCATGATGTAAGCCGACAAACTGGTAAAAATCAATTTGTAACAGCAATTACAGATGAAGCCCCTCAGATGATGTGCCTTTCACGTTTAGAAGAGACGGGCGGGTATGCGCGCTATATAGAAGTGGATAGTCACGGTGTTATTACTCCAGAAGCTCTTGAAGATGTTTTAAACCCTCGTACAGCACTTGTATCTATATCATGGGCAAATGCAATGACGGGAGTTATTCACCCTATAGAGGAGCTTGCAGAGGTCTGCAAAAGAAGGGGCGTTTTATTTCACGTAGATGCCTCACATGTTTTGGGAAGAGTGTATATTGACTTAGAGGAAGTCAACCCTGACTTCTTAACCTTTTCTGGACAGCTGCTACATGCTCCAAAAGGTTCAGGGGTTCTATATATACGCAACGGTTTAGAATTTAGTCCTTTTATACTAGGGGGCCTTGACCAAGGGGGTCTTCGAGCAGGTGACCTAGATATAGCCTCACTTTTTTCGCTTGGCATTGCATGTGAAGAGGCACAAAACAGCCTTGATTTTGTAGGTATGGAAATAGCCAGGTTAAAACAGTTTTTTGAGAAAGAACTTAATAAACTAGAAGCGACTACTGTTTTATTTGATAAGTCTTTACGTTTGCCTACTTCTACTTGTGTGGCCTTCCTAGGGGTGCACCAGGAGGCTATGTTGCACCATTTAAATAGCCAAAAGCTTTACGGTTGTTTTGGAGGGGGAAGTTTTCAGAAAATTTCTCTGCTACTGCAATCTTGTGGGATTGATCCAGCAGTAGCGCATAGCGCTTTAAATTTTACTCTAAGCAAAGAAACTTCTCCGGAAGATATTTCAAAAGCTATTGAGATTATAAAAAAGTCTTTACACTACTTTCGTAAACTTAGTGATTAGAGAGTGATTTTTTTATCTACCTTATAGTAAACTCTTTCTGACAACAATCAGTCAGGAGGAAATGAATGTCTACTATTTCAACTCTATCTAAAGGCCATAAGCAGGTATTGCTACACCTTAACCAAGCTTTTTACAATAAAAGATTGCATGACCCACACTATCACCCGTCTTCAAAGGAAGCCGAAAGGGTTCGGCAAATACATCTTACTGAGGCTTCAAGAGGAGAAGTATCAAAACTAAGTCCTATGACAGCCAGAGCAGTTAGGCAAGTAGGTCAAGATAGGCTGGGAGAATGCGAGACAGAGGTTCATTTAATTGTAGCTAGAGTTTTAAACCTTTGCACTGAGGATCGGGTAGATCCTGATCATCCCTTTTTAAAATCGGTTTTAAATCGTCTAAAAGAAGTTTTTGATAAAGATTTAGTCTTAGATCATGATCCTGCTGAAAACGAAAGTAAACTCTGGGCTTTTTTACAGGCTCAATTTCAAAAAGTTAGTTTAGAGGATCCTGGTGGTGTAGTTGTCACAGCAGGGGAAGAAGAGCACAAGGTTTTTATGCTTTTTTCGGTTTTACTGCTGGAGTTTCACTCTCATGCACATCTACTCAAAGATGGGGAGCGAGAGGAGCTTTCGAAAGAATTTATAGGTTTGTGTAGGCGCTTTACAAATTTATATTTTGATAGTTTTTTTGCTGAGGAAAGAGGCTCGTTAGAAGCCGAATATGCTAATATCCGTGAAATGGACGCTTCAGAGCAAGCGAATCTAGTCTTAGATTACTATTTACTACTAACACGTTGCTTTTTGCAAGACGAGCGTATTAAAGCTGAAGTTAGTGTTGCAAGTGAGGGAGAGGGGGCTAGCGCTAAGGTTTTGCTTCTCCATAACCTTATGCAAACATCTTATGGAAGCTTTTTACCTGGTTTGGGCACAGCACTGTTACTACGGGCTAAAAAAATCCAAAGGAAAGAGAGCTTTCAGAAGGTTATGAAAATTGCATCAGGGGCTCTAAGTGTACTAGTTGCTAACTACTCTGTATCTTTGTACCGAGAATCAGCTAAAACTATGGGCAAAAAAATACAGGAACTTAAAAGTGATAGTAAACTATTTAGTAAGGCCCACTATCTTATACTAGGAGGGTTTAAAAGGTGTATTTACCCTTATATTCACCAACTGAATACAAATAGGCAGCTTTCATTAGCCCTTTTTGGCGCCCTTACAGCTATTTTACTTGCAGGCTGGGTCAGTGATAATAAATATGCAGAAAAGGCATCTAATGCTGTAGCAACAGGCCTAGAGACCTTTCTTACCATTAACATGTTAGGTAAGGTAATCTCAATGCAATCAAAAAAATGGGCTGTTAGGCTAATCAACTTTCTAGGGGAAAAATGCATGGGCCGCTTTCAAGAGAAAGTAGTGGAGCACTTACTAGATGATAAAACTTCTTTGAATGAATTGATTAAAATGAAGCGATTCATACAATCTATGAGGGTAAAAGATTAAAATAGGTTAATGCTTACTTATGTCATTACAGCAGTTATGTTCCAAATATCCTTGGGCTTTGTATAGCAAGAAACTAAAAAACAAATTATCTTTACTTAGGTGTATGGGGGCTTTTTCTGATGAAGAGGCCCAGAGTAAAGGACTTCGATTGGTTTCAATAAAAAAAGGGACTAAAGAAGAAGGTTGTGAGCTCTCTATATATTGGCTCTTAGATGAAGAGGATGCAAGTGTAGTAGACGCTAAATTCCAAGCTTTTGCGCCAACAGCTCTTTTGGGAGCAGCTGAAGCTGCGTGTATGCTGTCAATAGGCAAGACTTATGAACAAGCTTCCCGCATTGGAGCGGATATGCTCGATGCTTTTTTTCAAGATAAGCATGGCGAAGAGGCCTTTCCGACAGCTGTTGCTAGTCAGGTGAATTTAGTAGTAGAAGCTTTAGAGGGGTTAGCAGCAAGCTGCAGCGATGTGCCTTTACCTGCTGAGCTAAAAAGCCCTTTACCTTCTTCAGGTAAGGAGAGCATTGATAGCAAGCAATTAGTTGAAGACTTTGAAAAGCTTTCTTTAAAAGCTAAATTGCAGTTAATCAAAGATGTTGTGGAAAAGGAAATTCAGCCTTTCGTAGCTCTTGATGGAGGTGGTGTAGAAGTACTCAACCTGATGAATGGTAATGAAGTGATCATAGCCTATCAGGGAGCTTGTGTGGGATGCTTTTCGGCTGTGGGTAGTACGTTAAACTCTATACAACAGATTCTGCAGCAAAAGGTGCATCCTTCTTTGATTGTAACCCCAGAACTATAGACCTAGTAAAAAGTTATTTTCTTATATAGATCAAAAAAAAAGACGGGTTAAGCAAAGAGCTAAACCCGTCTTTAAAATATACTTATTAAGCGTATGCTTAGGCAGTAGCTAATCGGAGAATCGCAGCTTCTACGTGGCGACGACACTTTCTGTCTAAGTCTGCAAGAGCTTGGATAACGCTAAGCTTTTGCTTCGCTGCTTGTGCAGCATTAACATATACTCTAGCATCATTAGCATAAACACTAAGAGTGTTTTTATTTAAAGCATCTTGAGCAGCATCACGCTCAGCTGCTTTCTCTGCTAGTCCTGTTTCACTCATTCTTAACTCAATTTGAGCAACTACAAGCTTAGCTACTAAACTTGACTTTGCAGCAGCTTTAGCTAGAGCTAAATTTTTAGTGTCATCAGCAGTTAAGCCATCAACAGCTTTCATTAAAGGCTCTAGTTTAGCAATTAGAGCTTTAGTATCTTTAAGATCTTGAGCATGCTTTGTTTTAGCTTCACCCTCTAACTTTGACACATCAGCAGACTCTAGTGTAGCTAGTTCTGCTTTAGCAGCTTTAAGCTCAGCATCAGATTTAGTAACTTCAGCAGTTAGTTTAGCAAGAGTTTTTGCAATTGCTAGCTGTGATTTTTCAAGCTCTTTAACTTCAGCTTCAAGCTTAAGTAAAGCATCTAGCTGAACTTTGTGAGCAGTTCTAGCATCTGTTAGAGCTAACGTTTTTAAGTTTTCAGGATCTGTAGCTGCTAGTACTTGAGCTTCTTCTTTGGTCATTAGAACTTTACCATCAGCATTGGGATTAAGAGCCCCTGTACCTTCTGTCGTAACGAAAGCTAGCTTATCGATATTAGGGAAAACAATAAATTTGAATAAAGCTGGGTTTCTAACTAAGGCTGTTGCTGATTTATCAGCTTGTGCTACATGGTCAGCAAGAAGTAGTAGCATAGAAAGATCTTTATTCATTCTAATATCTAAAGGTCTGTCTTCTTTGCTTGTTAGAGCAGCACGTAGATCAGCAGCAACAGGGTATAGTTTAGATAGCTCAGCATGGAATTCTCTCTCAGCAGTTTCAAGATCTGTTTGAAGACCTGCAAGTTCATCTGCTCTACCAGCATCCTCTCTTGCTGCTTTCAGATCTCTCCAAGCTGTATCTACAACACGGTATTTAGCTTCATATGCGCCTAGCTGTCTTGAATAGGCACCATAAGTATCCTGGTAAGCAACAACTTTATCAGCTGACTTAAGAACAAGCTTTACAGGTTGGCCGTTTTCAGTTTTTTCACCGTTATTTTCAAAAGTAACAAGAGTATCAACAACTAATTTTACTAGTGCATCTACTTTTTTATCATCAGCATCAGAGAAAATACCTAGGTGTGCATTTTCACCAGACTTGATTAGAGCTTTTACAGCATCTTTAATTGCTGTTTCAGCTGCAGCTTGGTTGTCAAAGGGTTTTCCTGCTACACTGTGTAGTAGGGTGTTCATACCAGAAACTCTTGCAATTTGGTTTCTGTATTGGCTTAGCATACTAGTTGCTACTGCTTCTCTTGCTAGTGAATACGTAGAACCTAGTGCTGCAAGAGTCTCCTCTTTAGGGTCAGCCGCATAATTAGATAATAGCGCTCTAGCATCCGCTTTTTTTGCTCTTACAGCTTCTATAAATGAAGAGATTTTATCAAGCTGCGCTGCAACTGTTTTTGCTTGAGCCCTAGTCGCTGTGTCATCTTGAGTTGTAGTTTTTGATGAATTGTATAATTTTACAGCTACAGCTCCTGCTGCAACAAGTAATAAACCAGCACCGATTTGGTACTGCTTTGATTGTGGTAGAAAACCTTGTGCTTGTCTAACAAGATTTTTAACTGATGATGGTATTGATAATGCCATTTTATTTCTCCTTAAAATATAAAAGAATACTCTTATTAAGATGAATAAATTAACTAATTTAAACAATGTTGTCACGTAAAAACATACGATAAGTATGTTAAGAATATGTTTAGCGATCAGCTTTAAAAAAAATAGTGGTAAAAATGAGGCTTAGAAGTGAGGTGGGGAGCTTATAGAAAAAATTTTATTATCTACATCTTGAATGATAAAATCGCCCTCAAGATCTATCTCAAGGATCTTTCCGCTTATTTTTTTGCCCTTGTTATTAAAATGGTATACTTTATTAGATGGCAGAAATAAGTGCTTGAAATCTTTTGAAAGGAACTTGAAACCATCAGAAATAAAAAGAGGTAGTTTTTGATGTAGATTATCAATTAATAATTTTAAAACAACCGTTGGTAGTAGTTTTTCACTAGTAAAACTACTAAGCGCACAGGCTATTTTGTCTAGTTCTGAGGGTATACTTGCATTTATGTTAACGCCTACTCCTAAAATAATGTAGTGGAAGTGTTCGTCGCATGAGGCTGTTTCACATAAAATACCACCACATTTTTTGCCAGATAGGAATAAGTCATTGGGCCATTTTATTTTTACATTAATCCCTTGTTTATTAATGGCTTGAGATATTATCAAAGCGCTTGCAACACCTAGTAGGTGCAGCTGTTTAGGGAGCTTTGGAAGAAATAGTATGTAAGAAAAGTATAAGTTTCCTTCTGGAGAGTCCCATGAGCGGTTAAATTGTCCTCTACCTTTTGTCTGTTTATCTGCATGTACGACGTATGTTTTTGATTTATCCCAGCTATTTAATTGCTCTTTGGCATAGTCATTTGTAGAGGGAAGGGAAGGAAAATGTAGAAATTCTATTTGGCTCATTTAAAAAAATCGGGCATAAGTAGCTGTTTTGAAGTAGGATTTTTTACCTTATAGGCTATACTAGGCAATATGCTAAACTTTTACTACTTAAAACGTATTGATTTTCGTGTTTTACCTGTGCTTGGGGCTCTTATGCTGGTAAGTATGCTCGTAATTTCCTCTTATACTGCTGAGGGAGTCGATGAGTTAGATGACGCTTTCTTTACCCCTCAAGTCTACAGTCAAATGAATCGCTTTTTGCTTGGGATACTTGTTTACTGCTTTTGCGCCGCTTTTGACTATCACAAGTTGAGAGAAGTGACGTGGCTCCTCTATATCATCATGCTTTTTGCTCTAGTTGGAGTATTGTTTACCCCAGCTATTCATAATGTGCATAGATGGTATAAAATCCCCTTGATCAATATTCACTTTCAGCCATCCGAGTTTGCTAAGCTTGTGGTTATTATGGCATTAAGTTGGTTTTTAGAGAAAAGGCGAAACGCTTCTCAAAGTTTGAGCACTTTTCTAGGAGCCTCTATAATTGTAGGGGTTCCTTTTATCCTTATTTTTAAGCAACCAGATTTAGGAACTTCGTTAGTCCTTTTCCCTTTAACACTGGTGATGTTCTATTTAGGGGGGATACGCCCATGGGTAGTAAAAGCGATGACAACTGCTATTTTGCTTGGGGTGTTGTCAGTAGCGGCAATCTTCCTGGGCTTTGTCTCTCATGAAGAGCTTAGACCATATGCAACTAAAGTACTTAAAGAATATCAATATGACCGCTTTAACCCTAATACCCACCATCAGAAGGCTTCTTTAATTGCTATTGGTTCTGGAGGTTTGTGGGGTAAGGGCTGGAAGCAAAGTGAATTTGCAGCTAGAGGTTATCTACCTGAGTCACATACAGATTCTGTATTTCCAGCTTTTGCTGAAGAGTTTGGCTTTATTGGTGTAGTTTTTTTATTGGCCTTATTTTATGCCTTGATATATTTTAGCTTTCAAGTAACGGCTGTTGCAAAAGATGAGTTTGGGCGCCTGCTTTCAGCAGGGGTAACCACGTACCTAGCCTCTCATATATTAGTAAATATAGCTATGATGTGCGGCCTGCTGCCCATTACAGGGTTCCCTCTAATACTGGTTACTTATGGAGGCTCTTCAATATTGTTTACTATGGCAGCGCTAGGTATATTACAAAGTATTTATAGTCGGAGGTTCATGTTTTGACACACCAGCACCGTTTCATCTTTCAGCCCAAGGTTTGGCTAGGGCAAGGGACAATTTCTTTAAGTGTCAGCACTGAAAAGGTGAATTTTTATACTCGTTGGAGCCTGCTAGAAAGTGAAGACGGGCGGCTATTAAAAGCTGTTCAAGAAATTGAGATGGATGGAATAGCAGAAGTGATGAAAAATCACTTCCAATTTAGAAAAGACAAAGCAAATGCTTTTCTTGTTCAGCTTGAAAACCCTGTTTTAGGCGAAGTCAGCGGTAAGGGATTAACAGATGATAAATTAATTGCTTGGGAATTTAGAAGTCCTGGACTAGAAGGTTTTGAAGTTTATGAACTTCAAGAAGACGGGCACTATCAGATGAGAGCCGAATACTGCTCTTCTCAAGATGAAGAGCATACTGTGATTCAGGGGCGTATCTGGGAACAGTCAGCATTGACAGCTGAAGAGGAACCATATAGGTAAGTTAGTAGGGAATCACAGAAAAAATAGAGATAAAAAAAAGGCCGCTTAATTTAAGCGGCCTTTTTTATGCTTTAAAAGCTTTAGCAAGCTTTAATCTTGATGTCGACACCAGCAGGCAGAGTTAACGTCTTAAGAGCGTCAATAGTCTTTCCTGTTGGGTTGAGCAGGTCTACAAGTCTTTTGTGTGTACGCATTTCAAACTGCTCACGAGACTTTTTATCTACGTGAGGAGAGCGTAATACAGTATAGACTTCCTTTCTTGTAGGCAGGGGAATAGGACCTGCCACGCGAGCACCTGTTCTTTTTGCTGTCTCCACAATGTCGAAGGTTGCGCGGTCCAAGATGCGCTGATCATAACCTTTAAGACGAATGCGGATCTTTTGCTTTACAGCCGACTTTTTTGGGGCTTGCTGTTTAGTTGTTGCTTGTTGTGACATAGCGTTTTGCCTTATTTGTTAACAATTTCATCTTGAATTTTCTGAGGAACCTTCTCAAAGTGGCCTGGCTCCATACTATAAGCTGCTCTACCTGAAGTAATTGAGCGAAGTTGTGTGGCATAACCAAACATTTCACTTAATGGTACTTCAGCATTAATGAGCTGTACGCCACCTTTTTTGGCTTCTTGACCTAGAATCTTACCTCTACGTCTATTGAGGTCTCCCATAACATCTCCCATGTATTCTTCAGGAGTAGTTACGTTTACCTTCATAATTGGCTCAAGAAGAATTGGAGAACACTTCTTTAAAGCTTCTTTAATAGACATGATAGCACAGTTTCTAAAGGCCATCTCGTTGGAGTCTACATCGTGGTAAGAACCGAAGACTACATCAGCTTTTACGTTAATAACAGGGTATCCAGCAAGAACACCTGTAGTTAGGCCTTCTTCTACACCTTTGATAACTGCAGGAATGTACTCTCTAGGAATAACCCCACCCACAATTTTGTTATTAACTTCGTTGCCTTTTTCTTCATCAGTCTGTGGTTCTACTTCTAGAACAACGTGGGCGTACTGACCTCTACCACCAGTTTGTTTTACTAGTTTAGTGTCAGCTTTTGCATTTGAGGTAATGGTTTCACGGTAGGAAACCTGAGGTTTACCAACGTTAGCTTCCACTTTAAATTCTCTAAACATTCTGTCTCTAAGAACTTCTAAGTGTAGCTCACCCATTCCTGCAATAATAGTTTGCCCTGTTTCTTCATCAGAATAAACACGGAAAGTAGGATCTTCTTCAGAAAGAGCTGAAAGAGCAAGAGAAAGTTTTTCTTGATCACCTTTTGACTTTGGCTCAATAGCCATGCTAATCACAGGCTCAGGGAAGTCCATTTTCTCTAGAATAACAGGCTTATCTGGAGCACATAGAGTATCTCCAGTAGTTGTGTTTTTAAGACCGATACATGCAGCAATATCACCTGTATAGAATTCATCTCTATCTTTACGGTTGTTTGCGTGCATCTCTAGAAGTCTGGACACTCTCTCTTTCTTTTCTTTTGTACTATTCAAAAGAGTATCACCCTTTTTCATAACACCAGAGTATACTCTAACGAAAGTTAGTCTTCCCACATAAGGGTCAGTCATAACTTTAAATGCTAGAGCAGCTAAAGGCTGGTCATCAGCAGGAATAACAGTAAACTCTTCTTCAGAATCACCTTTGAAACCTTTAACAGCTTGTCTGTCTAAAGGAGAAGGCATCCATCTTGTTACTGCATCTAGAAGCTGCTGGACACCTTTGTTTTTAAAGGCTGATCCGCAAAGAACAGGGTTAAACTTGTTAGCGATTACCCCTTTTCTAATAGTTGCATTTAGCTCTTCTTGAGTTAATGAATCAGGGTCTTCTAAGACTTTCATCATGAACTCTTCGTCTTCATCATCAACAGTAGCTAGCTCATCTAGTAGAGCTTGTCTCATCTCTTGACACTTGTCTTTTAGGTCATCAGGGATTTCTGTTTCTTCCCATTCAGCACCCATAGTTTCATCTTTGAAAACAAGAGCTTTCATTGTAAGTAGGTCAACCATCCCTGCGAAGTCACCTTCAGCACCAATAGGGCAGTGTACAGGAATTGCGTTAGCACCTAACTTATCTTTCATTGTCTCAACAGCAGTAAAGAAGTCAGCTCCAGTTCTGTCCATTTTGTTTACGAAAGCAATTCTAGGTACACCATAACGGTCAGCTTGTCTCCATACTGTTTCAGACTGAGGTTCTACCCCAGAAACAGAACAGAATACAGCAACAGAGCCGTCTAAAACCCTTAAAGAACGCTCTACTTCAATAGTGAAGTCAACGTGTCCGGGAGTATCGATGATGTTAATTTTACAATCTTTCCAGTAGATGGTAGTTGCAGCAGAAGTAATGGTAATACCTCTTTCCTGCTCTTGTTCCATCCAGTCCATGGTAGCAGCCCCATCATGCACTTCTCCAATTTTGTGAGAACGTCCAGCATAATAGAGAATTCTTTCTGTAGTAGTCGTTTTACCGGCATCAATGTGAGCCATGATACCAATATTACGTACATTATCTAGCTGATCTGTGTCTGGTCTTGCCATATGTTTATAACCTCTTTACTACCATTTGTAATGAGCGAAAGCTTTGTTAGCTTCTGCCATTCTGTGTGTGTCGTCTTTCTTCTTGATTGTCGTTCCCTGATTATTGTAGCAATCAGTCAGTTCCATGCAAAGACCATCTGCCATGGATCGGCCTTTTTTAGCTCTGGAAAATTGGATAAGCCATCTCATAGCTAGAGAAGTTCTACGGTCTCCATGTATTTCTACAGGTACTTGGTAAGTAGCACCACCAATACGGCGGCTTTTAACTTCTAAGGTAGGCTTAGCATTTTCTAGAGCTGTTTCAAAGGCTTCTAGAGGATTTTCATTGCCAACTTTGTGGGCAAATTTTTCTATAGCATTGTAAACAAGTCCTCTTGCAACAGATTTCTTACCGTCTACCATTACTTTGTTAATAAACTTAGCTAAAGTAATGCTGCCATACTTTTGGTCTGGTTTTGTCGTACGCTTTTCAGCTCTACGTCTTCTTGACATATCCCTATCCTTTTTTTCGAGGGTTTAAGTTTGTCTCAAAGACCTACATCTTCACCTGATACAATTGTATTGTACCTGACCATGAGTTGATTTTTAGCTATATTAAATAGAAAAGTCAATTCATGGGCCAAGATCAGTATTTAGGACTGATCTTAGTGTTACTTAGGTCTTTTAGCTCCGTATTTTGATCTTGATTGTTTTCTGTCTTTTACTGCTGCGCAGTCTAAAGCTCCACGAACGATATGATACCTTACACCAGGTAAATCTTTTACTCGTCCACCACGAACTAATACGATGCTGTGTTCTTGAAGGTTGTGACCTTCTCCACCAATATAAGCAATAACTTCTTGCTTATTTGATAGTCTTACCCAAGCTACTTTTCTTAAAGCTGAGTTAGGTTTTCTTGGAGTTTTTGTCTTAACCTGTAGACATACGCCTCTTCTTTGAGAGCACTTATGTAAAGCAGGAGACTTACTCCTTTTTATCTTGGACTTACGTCCTTTTCGAATCAATTGATTATGTGTAGGCATACAGCCAATCTCCTAAAATTTAGCAAAATCACTAATAAATTTATTAGGGGCAAAGCCCTAAAAAGAAGACAAGCATAGCCTATCTTCTCAATTAGTAG
>JAACFD010000250.1 GCA_009937555.1 Chlamydiales bacterium
GCGTTCTGAAATTGCTATAGCTTTTAAAGAGGGTCCTCAAGTACTTTTTAATAAAGGCCTTAACAAGAACCTGCAAAATACGCTAGTCTTACGTATACAACCTGATGAAGGCATCTCTTTTTACACTAACTGTAAGTCACCAAAGTTATCAGCTACTCCTACCCTTAACCAAGTTGAAATGAGCTTTGATTACCTTGATCATTTTGAAAATTCTTCACCAGATGCCTATCAGCGCCTAATATGTGACGCTATTTTAAATGATAAAACACTGTTTACACGTGATGATGAAGTGATGCTCTCTTGGGAACTTTTTGAACCTGTATTAAAAAGCTGGAAGAGAAGCTCTAAACCTATTGCTCGCTATGCTGCAGGAACTGAAGGTCCTAAAGAAAGTGATTTGCTTATACGTAAATTTTCTCGAAACTGGAGACCTCTATAATGGAATCAAAAAGTAGCTACAAAGAAAAACTCTACCCTGGGCAAGCAAAAATTATTGTTCCTGGAGATATAGAACAAAGCCTTGAGTTTTGCCTTGATCACCTTCTTACCCATTTAAATGAAGCGATTGCAAAAAAAGGAAAGTTTACCTGTGCCTTATCTGGTGGATCAACGCCTTTAAAGCTTTTTAAACTTTTAGCTGCAAGAGCACCTCTTCTTGATATACAGTGGGAAAAGGTATATTTTTTCTGGGGAGATGAACGCTTTGTACCTGAGGGTTCTGATCAAAATAACTATACCCAGGCAATGAATGCTGGTTTAAACCTGCTACCAATCCCTAAGAGCAATATCTTCCCTATTCAGACTGTAACTACCCCTTCTCAAGAGGCAAAGGCTTATGAACAAATTCTCTTAAAAGAATTATCTTCAGGAAGCTTTGATTATATAATGCTCGGATTGGGAGAAGATGGCCATACAGCCTCTTTATTTCCTGAAACCGAAGCTCTAAGTGTATCAGGAAAATGGGTCTCAGAAAACTATGTCCCTAAACTTGAACAGCACCGTATTACCTTAACCTTAGACTGTTTAAACCAAGCTAAAAGTGTATGCTTTTATGTTTTTGGCGCGACAAAAACTCAGATCATCAATACAATCTTCAAAGGTGAGCTTAAAGCTAATTGTGCCTACCCGGCAACAATGCTAAAACTTCAGAACAATGAACCTATTTGGATATGTGATAAAGACGCAGCACAAGAACTTTCTATCTAAATAGAAAGCTATTGAGGAATAATTGAGATGGTTAGTCTTATAACAACATGTATTGAAAGTTATTTTTTTGCAGACTCAAAAGTTGGTCAGGGAACCTGTAGATCCTTGAGTGTTGTGGCTAATCTAGCTTTATTAGCAATTAACAAAGCTAATATGCGTAGGCATGCGATTGAAGGAACTTTGAGTAATAATAAGCTTCAACTTTATCGTTGGTCTAGAATATTTATTGGTCTTGATATTCTTGGAACTGTTTTCTACACTCTATCGGCTATTATTTCCATAACTCAGCTTATCTCCATTCTCTCAATACTAGCCGTGGTAACACTAAGTATGAACTTTTTTATGAACTCAAATTCAGCTCTTAAAAAAGAGAATTTAGCGGAAAACTATCCATACATTATTTTGCTCTATGGCAAGAAGCTCTTTTCTCCTGAGGAAAGCTATTCCGATACCTATGAAGAAATAGGTTCAGTCCCAATTACTCAAGCTGATTCTATAATTGATTAAACTAAAAAGAGATTTTAGCCAATGATAGCTGCTCGATACAGCAAAATCACCTTACTTTTTATCTGTACAGCTTATCTTTTTATGGTGGTTGTAAATAACCTTGAGGACTACTCGAGCAATTTTGCCTATGTCAGGTCTTTCCTCTCTATGAACGACATCAAAAACAATCCACATATACTATACCGCTCAATTCAAATCCCATGGGTGCACCATGCCTTTTTAGTAGCTATTATTCTTTGGGAAAGCATTGCTTGTGCTATGTGTGCAATAGGCTGTTATCAACTATTTACCCATAGAAAACACTCTTCATCCACTTTCAACCAAGCTAAAAAGCATGGGATAATTGGCTTAACGCTTGGGATCTCCCTTTGGTTTTTTGCCTTTTTTGTAGTCGGAGGAGAATTTTTTCTTATGTGGCAGTCAGTGCAATATAATGGGCTAGAAGCAGCTTCTAGAGTGTGCAACCTTCTTGGAATTAATTTGATATACCTTTGTTTAAGTGATAAAGCTTAATCACTTCTTTAAATTAAAAGACTATCTTTTTATCTCAAAATTAGCCTAAGTCATACCAAATGACTTTAAACCTTAAAATTTCTAAAAGATATGCCTGCTTCCTTAGCTGTATTCCAGGTTATTCATGCCTACAGGATAAAAAGAAAAAAGAACAAGTTTTGCCTGAGAGTCTCTCTGGTCGCAACTCTAGTGAAATTAAGTTGAGAATTGCTTCTTTTAGGGGCAGTTCTGTAAGGTCTAACTACTTTTTAGTAAGCCCCCAGTACCCTTATAGAGATATGCCAAGTGGTTTTAATCAAAGGGTAGCAAAAGAACTTGAGCTTTGGAGTGAGCAAGCTGCATCTTCTCTTAAAAAAACAAAAAACTTTTACTTCCTGGCCATAAGGCAAATGCTTTACAACATGAAGTCTTTTTTCCCTTTAGATATTGAACCCCTAGAGAAACAAGAGCAAACTGTTAGAGAAGAAGCTTTAGCTAACTTTCCCTCTGTAACGACATCTAGTGAAGTAAGTACTAGTGTAGCACAATTTTCAGAAGGGCATGCTGATAATCGAAGGGTTAGAGCAATCTTTAATGAGAACTTAGAAATTTTAGTTTTAGCTTGTTATAGTAAATTAAGAGATGAAGAAAACGGGTTTGTAATTGATTACATCATAAAAAACCCCAGCAAAATGAAATGCAAATACTCCAAGGGAGCTGCTACTGCCTGCATAAGAGCAATTGCTCAAGAAGCCTTTGACTGTTATGGCACTGATGCTCGTCTATGTTGCCTAGCAATTGAAAATGGCTATCACTTCTTTAGAAATCTAAACTTCATGAGCATAAATAGAGGCCTTCTCAACCATCTACACATGTCTACTTATA
>JAACFD010000251.1 GCA_009937555.1 Chlamydiales bacterium
ATCTCTACGCAGTTAATATCTTTATTAACGCGGCATGTTGGAGTTATTTGGATAAAAGCTCTTCCAGCAGGAGAAGCAAGTGAAGCACTAGTTATATTACTAGCGTCTAAAATAGTAGAGTATAGTTTATGATCTAAACTTGAATCTACACCATCACTAATCTCTTTTGAAATAACTTTTAGAAGGGTTTGGTGAATAGCAGAAAGAACTTCAGTATAAGACATTTTGCGAGACTGCAAATCTTTTAGTGCTGATAAAAGTGAAATCACAAGATTAAGAGAAAAAAGGGCATCGCTTGAAGACTTCACCGCTAGAGTAGCCATCCTGCCATTAGGAGGGGTGTCTCTTGAGAATCTAGAGCCAGATCGAGGGAAATCTAAATTAGTTTTAAAGCGCAAAATAATAGAGGAAAGCTTTTCTTCTAATGCCTTGTTTTTTTTCCAGCTTTTATAAATCTGATGCATCGAAAAAGCAGTAATTGAAGCAAAAACCGAAAAAGCTAAAGCTGCTACTAGGCGTAGTTTAGAGCACTGTGTTATGTAGCCTACAGGCCTTAATAGAAAAGAACTGGTTAATTTACGAGAAACTGGGGCATTCATACCTATACTATACTTTTTACCTACTGTATTTTGCAAGCTAAACAAGGGAAACATTAAGCTTTTTTTAAGCTTATTTAAAGTTGCTTATTTTTCAAATAAGAATTTGACTTAAGCGATTCATTTGCATATACTTAAGATAACGGCCGGGTGATGGGAGAGCTGTTTCTATAAATAAAATAAAAGGTTTCACATGTCTATTAACCCTATATCAATTTACTCCTCAAGTATAGGAAACTATAACTTGATGAGTTCACGCTTTAGCTCTACCTCTGCAGGCTTAAGCAATGCACTAAGTGCGTTTTACACCCCTTCCTCTAATTTTACTTCTGCCTATAGCAGCGCCCAAACCTTTAATGAAGGTTTGCAAAATGCTTCTTCCTTTTACTCTGTCCAAAGCAGTGTTACCGGAGCTATAAAGGAAGCTACCTCAGAAATGAAGAGTTTAGCCATTCAAGCTCAAGACCCTTTTTTAAATGATGAAGACCGAGCAATATTAGACCAGGAGTTTCAGGGATTAAAGGAACAGGTAAATTACTTTGAAGATTTTAAATTTAATGGTGTAGATGTATATGGATCAGACATAAGTGTTAATGCAGATGCTTATAGCAGCTTAGATTTTGATGCTACTAGCTTTTCAGACTTGCAGGTTGATGCTAACGCATCAATTGATAGCCTTTCTAATGCTACCCTTGCTTCTGACAGTATAGATGATACTTTAGAAAACATAGATAGCTCTCTAGTTAATGCAGGATCAAACATTAGTAACATTAATAGCGCTGTTGATACAAATATATCTTCAGCTATTCACATTGCTGAAGCTGAAAGCGCAGCTCTAGCTAACTCACTACCAAATTTGCTAAATACACTAAGCGAATATCAGCTACTAAGCAATGTTCAATCTAGCGTTTATAACTATTCACAAAACAGCTCAAAAGGAGCAATAAGTGCAATACTAGGTTTTTAAACTTTAACTAAAGAGGTTTCAAAAAGGCTTCACCTAAGAAACCTTTTTGAAACTTTTATAAAAAAAAGAGAACTTAGACACCTTACTCAGCCTCTTGATCTAAGTCGGGTCTTAGCATAAAGACTTTCATTCTTATCTCGCTGGCTTCTCTTTTTAAAGTTTCGTCTTTTTCTTTTAACTCAAATTCTAAAAGTTTACGGTCATCTTCGTCTAGTTTAGCAGAAGTAATTTCCCCTAGTTTTTCTTTGATGATTTTCTCATCTCCCCCCGCCTCTAAGAAAATAGCCTTGTAGGGAGCGCATATACTATTCAGCACCTCTTTATCAGCTAGTTCTCTCCCATAAGCTGCGTCATTTTTCACAATCATATCCATAGCTTTTTGATCAAGCAAAGGAGCTTCAGAACTGGCCTTTAAAATTCTTTTAGCTGGAACTGTCAAACGAGCTTTTTGACTTGCACTGCTAACTCTTTGAGTTAGCTTAAGTAGATTGTCGTCTGATAACATTTTAGCAGGTTTAATAAAATAAATAGACTCAATAGGACCAAAAATGTCATCTCCTTTTGCTCCTGTATTACGCTTATTACCGGTGAAGTTTTTAAACCTCACTTTTTTCTCACTGCTCCCGCCTTCTACTACACACTCTATATTTTTGATTAAGCCACGTGCATAAGAGTCTGCTCTTTTAGTTAAAGGCATCCCAGCTTTTGCTGTAGCCCTAGCACTCGCTACACGCCTACCCCCTATTCCACCAACACGTTTTTTAGAACCTCTTCTTCCAGGCACACTAAAACTAGAAGTGCTGCTGAAATTAACTCTCTTGGGCATATCCTACCTCCTTACCTCACTACTTTTATTCTACTTGCTGAAAATTAATATAAGGTGGAGAGTTAGAGTTAAGATAAAGCCTTTGAAGGTATGCTTCATTTCATCTTACCATATAAACCTCATAATTAATGAATTAAGGATTAGGACAGCTAATTTCTCTTGGCTATTTTTCTCTCTTCTTGTAGAGTCTACTTTCTTTTAATAAGCTAAGTTAAGGTTACTTGAAATATAAGGAATACAAACCATGAGCAGTCAAAAGATACTACTAAGCCTCGCACTATTGCTAAGCTCTTTATACTCTTCATTAGATGCGCTATCTATTGAAAAACAAAGATTTGGTATTAACGGTGGAATTCAACTAAAGCGATACAAAGAACAGCTAGATGAGCCTAACCGAAGCAAAGAAAGAGGCTTTCAGCACCAAGTTGGTATTAACTATAACTTGCTTATGAATAAATGGCTCTACTTAGGCTTTGACCTTAGCGGTGCTACAGGAGAAGTTGTCTATGATGGTTCCAACTCAGGCAGTCACTTTAGAAGTAAAAGTGATCACTCATTTTTCAATACTGAACTTCGCTTAGGCTACTACTGGGCACGTGAGGGATCTGTATTAATTCCCTTTTTAGGTTATGGCTACCACAGTTGGAGACGTACGATAGCACCTCACGAAAGTCTGGAACAAAAACTAGACTACAAA
>JAACFD010000252.1 GCA_009937555.1 Chlamydiales bacterium
AAGGGATTTTTAGATACACTCTAAAAAAAGCGCCTTGTAAAAAAGAACCTCTCACTATAAAAGCAAGCTTAGAGGAGTAGCTTGTTTTAAGCGTTCATTCAAATTTTGTCTTATTTTTTTTGGGGAGGAGGAATTAGATGAGTTTGTTGTATAGCTGTGCTACAGCAAAGTTTTCTTGCTTTTCACTGGCAAGAGAGGCTCGTGTTTGCGGGCGTAGAAGAAGAGAATCTTTTCATGAAGATAATAGAGTAAGTAAAATTGCTCGTATCGCTAAAAAAGCTTTTCAACACTACAGAGTAGATAGAGAAGGCTTTTCATCGTTTTTTTCAACATACTATAAACAGGCCAGGTGGGTATATGAAAGTATTGATGCTTCTCATGTCTCAGGTCCTTATAAAAGACCTAAAAAGAGAAAGTTTAAACCTGATCCTATGTTGCCAATAGAGTTTCAGGCTAAAGATGCGGATTACAAACGCTCAGGTCTATCAAGGGGGCATTTAGCTTGCTGCGCTAATCATAAAGATTCAATAGAAGCAATGAAAGAGACTTTTTATTTTTCTAATGTATCTCCACAAGATACGGAGTTAAATGCAGGAATTATGAGTACCTCTGAAATCTTTGCTAGGCGCTTAACTAGTATTTTTAAAAGGGTTCACATCTTAACAGGACCTTTATTTATGCAAGAGGGCCCATTATCTAGTTTAAGAGAAGGGATTCGCTATATAGGTAGGAATCATATCCCAGTGCCTACACACTTTTTTAAGGTTCTCTTTCTAGAAGGAGGAGATGGGAGGATAAGTAGAATCAAAGCCTTTCTAATGCCTAATGCTCCACCTTCTAGTATAAAACTATCAGACTATGAGGTAAGTGCTCTATCTATAGAGGAGGCTAGCGCATTAGACTTTGCAAGTATTATTTCAGTTAAAGGTGTGGGGGAGTTGATGCTTAAAGAGGAGCTAGCAAAGGGAGCGTATGTTAGTAGCATTTCTATTGAGGAAAGAAGGGCTATAATGGCGGCTTAAACTATCAAAACGAGCCCTTTGTATAAAAAAATTTAATTTTTTAAGTGTTTAACTTTAAGTAGCTTAAGTTTTCTTTTGTGAAAATCTTACTTAAGCTTCGTGGTTTTGCTCCGATATTCTAGTTGTGTAAATCATGAGGGGAAAAACTCTCTGTTTATGCCTTAAGCTTTTACCCAGGACCTATCAAGCTTGCTTGTTAAGTTAAGGGAGGGTAGAGCTTAGATCATACTATAAGATTTAAGCCGCACAAAAAGGATTTTGTGTGTACATAACAAGGAGGTTGTCGATGTCGCTTAATCTACAAAATAATGTTCTTTTTAATTCAACATTTAGTCCATTTTCCAAAATTTTCGGTAAGTTGCAGCAGTCTGCTCAAAGATTAGCTTCTGGAGTTAAAGCTCCTACTGCAGCAATGGGTAACGGTTCAAACGCATTAGCAGACCGTTTAAAAGTAAAAATTGATGGAACAAAGAGTTTCATTACTTCTATGCAAAATACTAAGGGGTATTTAGATACTCAAGAGTCTACTTTAAACTCTACAAAAGCTCTTATTTCAAGAATGCAGGAGCTTGCGTATGCTGCTACAGATCCACTTAAGTCTACATCAGACAGGACTGTGCTAAACCAAGAGTTTAGAGCACTAGAAGATGAAATTCGAAGCTATGATAGCTTAAAGTATAACGGTATCAGCGTATTTGATGATGCTGCTATTACAGTAAAGCTAGGTATCGAGTCTGATGATACAATAAGCTTTTCTAGTTTAAGTTTTTCTGCACTAACTTTCGCAGCTATGAGTATTGACTCAACAGCTAATGCTACTACAGCTGTTTCTACACTAGAAACAAGAGCTACATCACTTAATGCGATGTTGGCAACTGTTGGTGGTAACTCTAGGTTGATTCAATCAAACATAGATATTAGTAGAGATTTAGCAACAGCTTTGAAAAATTCAGAGTCTGCTATCCGTAATATCGATGTAGCTGAAGAAGTTGCTGAGTTTACAGCTGCTCAAATGACAGCTAACGCAGCACAAGGAATTATAGCCCAAACATTTGGACTTCATTCACAGATGGTTTCAAGACTAACGGGATTCTAATCCAGTCTTTTAACTAAGAATTGCGGTGGCCCTTGCATAGGTTGCTTGGGCCACTTTTTAACCACTACGGTGTCCTAATTAGCGTTTCTCTAGAGCTTATGAAGTGAGGAGCTCTAAATAGGTTATCGTAAAATACATAATAATTTTTTTTCAACCTAAGGCGTAAAAAGGAATTTGCGTCTACTAACATAACAAGGATGTTATACATGGCTCTCAACGTACAAAACAATGTTCTTTTCAATTCCACGTTTGGTTCATTCTCCAAAATTTTTGGTAAATTGCAGCAATCAGCGCAAAGGTTAGCTTCGGGTGAAAAAGCACCTAACGCTGCTGCTGGGGTGGGCTCAACAGCGGTTGCCGATCGCTTAAGAGTAAAAATTGATGGAACTAAAAGCTTTGTGTCTACGATGCAAAATGCTAAAGGATACTTGGATACTCAAGAATCTACTCTAAACTCCACAAAAGCTCTTATTTCAAGAATGCAAGAGCTTGCGTATGCTGCTACAGATCCGCTTAAGTCTACATCAGACAGGTCTGTGCTTAACCAAGAGTTTAGAGCACTAGAAGATGAAATTAGAAGTTATGACAGCTTAAAATATAACGGTATCAGCGTATTTGATGATGCTGCTATTACAGTAAAGCTAGGTATCGAGTCTGATGATACAGTTAGCTTTTCTAGTTTAAGTTTCGCTGCACTAACTTTTGCTGCTATGAGTATTGACTCAACAGCTAATGCTACCACAGCTGTTTCTACATTAGAAACAAGAGCTACATCACTTAATGCGATGTTGGCAACTGTTGGTGGTAACTCTAGATTAATCCAGTCTAACATTGACATTAGTAAGGACTTAGCTGCCTCTTTAAAGAATACAGAGTCTGCTATCCGTAATATTGATGTAGCTGAAGAAGTTGCTGAGTTTACAGCTGCTCAAATGACAGCTAACGCAGCACAAGGAATTATAGCCCA
>JAACFD010000032.1 GCA_009937555.1 Chlamydiales bacterium
CTGTGTATATTAACATCTTGAATTGTACCAACCAGTGACTCTGGACCTGGAAATACTACATTTTTCCAGCATGAAGTCCTACCCTTAAGATTTTGGCTATCTTTCATTGATACACTTTCAACTAAAACCTTAGTAGGTTTATCTAAAAATGCTTGCCTTTGCCTTGCATAAATACCTTCTTGAAGCTCTAGTAATCGTTGCAGACGCTCTTTCTTCACCTCTTCACTTACATCATCTTTCCAACGCTTCGCAGGTGTTCCTTTCCTAGCACTATAGGCAAAAATAAAGGCTACGGCATACTCAATTTCCTTAAGCACATCGTAAGTCATTTGGAACTCTTCATCTGTTTCTGTAGGAAAACCAACAATAATATCTGTTCCTAAGGCTACATTAGGAACTATCTTCTTAAATTTTTGAACCTTTTCTAAGTAACTTTCTACTGTATATAAGCGATTCATTTTCCTTAGAATGCGGTTTGAACCTGCTTGTATAGGAAAATGAACAAAATTACAAAGAGATGGTAGGCTCCCTACCGCATGCATTAACTCATCTGTAATGTCATAAGGATGGCTTGTCATAAAGCGTATTCTCTCAAGCCCATCAATCTTATCTAAACGGTATAGCAGGTCGTGAAACAAGCAGTTAAACTCTTTTTTATCTTTACCATAGCTATTCACGTTTTGCCCTAGCAGGGTTACTTCTTTGTAACCATTATCTACTAGTTTGCGACACTCTTCTACAATACTATCAGGATGTCTAGATACTTCTTGGCCTCTCGTATACGGCACCACGCAGTAGGTACAAAACTTATCACAACCTCTAATTATAGAGACGTATGCCTTTACAGGGTCATCCCTCTTCGCAGATAAGTAGTCTAAATTTTCTTCAAACTGATCCTGAGTGTAAAACACTTTGTTCCCAGTCGTCAGCACTTCATCTAAGACCTTATCTAGATCCATAATATTGTTAGTGCCTAAGACAAAGTCAATATGCGGCAGTTTTTTGAATAGTGAATCTTTTTTTGCCATGGCCATACAACCAGTGACTCCAATAATCGCATCTTTCCTAGAACTTCTAGTTAGCTGTCCAATTCTTCCCATGACTTTTCTTTCAGCTAAATCTCTTATAGAACATGTGTTATAAATAAGAATATCAGCTTGAGTCTCGTCACTTGTTTGGCTTAAACCTCTTTTTTCTAAAATTCCTACCATTATTTCTGTGTCCAGCTCATTCATTTGACAGCCGTAGGTTTTAACAAAAAAGGTTTTAACCTCTTTTTTCAGCATGATGCACTCCCTTATTGAGATCTCGTTTTTATATTGAAGCTTATGAGTTTAACTAATTGGGTGGTCTTTTTTCAAGTATCGCTATCACTTTCTATTGAGCATAGCTTCAAATGACTCTTCGCTAAGGACTTCCACTTCTAATTTCTTTGCTTTATCTAACTTAGAACCAGGATCCTTTCCACAAAGTAAAAAGCTCGTCTTCTTGGAAATAGAGGAGCTTACCTTCCCCCCTCTTAACTTAATTTGTTTGCCAGCTTCTTGTCTCGTATACTTTTCCAAAGTCCCCGTAAGAACAAAAGTATAGCTTTCAAAGTTTTGTTCTAGTTTTTCACTAGATTGCTCAACAGCAGGGTTTACTCCTTGATCTAGCAGTAAGCGGATTTCTTCAAGGTTGTCTTGATCTGCAAAAAATTCGCTAAGTTCCCCTGCAGCTTTGTCACCTATACCATCAATAGCTTCATAGTCTTGCTTTGATGCTTTTTCTAAGGCTTCTAGTGATGCAAACTTTTCAGCGATAAGCTCTGCTGTTTGTATCCCGATATAGCGAATACCAAGAGCCATTATAAACCTAGCAAGTGAGCACTTTTTTGAGCGCTCAATACTATCTAATAGCTTCTTTATAGATTTTTCTTTAAAGCCCTCTAAAGAAGCTAAATTTTCTTCATTAAGGGCATAGATATCTGCGAACTTATGCACTAGCTTGTGCTCAACTAACTGCTCTACAACTTTAGTTCCCATAAATTCAATATCCATAGCTTCTTTACTAACAAAGTAAGTTAAAGTCCGTAGTCTCTGCTCTGGACAATATTTATTAGGACACCTAATAGCAACTTCTTCTTCAAGCTGCACAACAGGGGTAGAACATGCGGGGCAATGGCTTGGTGGCTTCCAAATAGTTAAGTGTGATGCCCTTTTTTCAAGCTGGACACTAACTACTTTTGGAATTACATCTCCCCCTTTTTCAATAAGAACCCTATCTCCGATGCGAATATCTTTTCGGCTAATTTCTTCATGGTTATGTAGTGAAGCTCTAGAAATAGTACTGCCATCTAGTGCTACAGGAGCTAACTCTGCAACAGGTGTTAAGACGCCTGTTCTTCCAACTTGTATACTTATATCTTTTAAAGTCGTTTCAGCCTGGGCTGCGGCAAATTTATAAGCTACCGCCCAACGGGGATTTTTACCTGTAAAGCCTAGTTTATTCTGTCCTTTTATTGCATTTAACTTAACCACAATTCCATCAATCTCAAAAGGAAGCTCGTGGCGTTTTCTTTCAACTTCTTTAAAAAAATCTCTCAACTCTTCAATACTTTTACACTTTTTTATAAGAGGAAGTGCTGGAAAAGATAAGTTTTTAATTATCTGGTGCGCTTCATATTGAGAGGAGAAAAAATCAGATTGCTCGGTCATCAAGGAATAAATAAAACAAGAAAGCTTTCTTTGAGCTGCCTGCTTGGCATCTAATAATTTTAGAGAGCCTGCTGCTGCATTTCTAGGGTTTGCCCATGGATCTAAACCTTCTAACTCTCGCTGCTCATTAAGCTGGTTAAAGGTTTCCTTTTCCATATAAACTTCTCCCCTAAATTCAATAGTACTAGGTAGTGAAGTTTCAGGTAACTTTTGAGGTAGGGAACTAATTGTTTTGATATTGTTTGTGACAATATCTCCTTTTTTACCATCTCCTCTAGTTAAGGCTTTGGTTAACTCACCTTTTTCATAGGTTAGAGAAATGGCTAAGCCGTCAATTTTTAACTCACAGCAAAATTCTAGTTCTTGTTCTGGAATTTCTTTAGACAGGCGCTTTACAAAGTCTTCAACTTCTTTTAAAGAGTAGGTATTAGCTAAAGAAAGCATGGGATATTTATGAAGTGCCTGCTGAAAACCTTCTTTTAGATCACTACCAACCGAAGAAGCTACTTTACCTTTTAAGACCCAATCAGGATTAGCTCTCTCTATTTCTTCAACTTTTCTAAATAGAGCGTCATATTCTTGGTCACTAATAGAGGGTTTATTCTCTACATAGTAGAGGTGATCATGTTCTTTTATCTGTTTAAGAAGGTTTTCATACTCGCTTTTTGTTACCATAGTCACCTTGCCTCTTTAATCAACTCTCAAAAAGGTCAAAGAAGTAACGCGTCCCTTTAGCTAGCTTAAGTAGGTCTCCATTTGAGAGCGTCTGAGCACTTTTCTTAGAATTGGTATATAACCTAAATGTTTTTAGTTTTTTAGAAAAAATTAAGGAAAACTCTGTACTCTCATGACAAAAAACTTCCAGTTTTTTTAACTTTTTCTTAGACCACTCAATACTAATAGATATTTCAGGGGTCAACCTTAAACCAATTAATTTACCTGAAGCAAGTTCTTTAGGTAAAGAAGGTAAAATAGTAAGCTCACTGTTATGGTAGCTAACAAAACACTGTTCTATAAGATTATATAGCTGTGAGAATAAGGCCATATGACTTGATAGCTCTACGTGGTCATGACTAACAGGTACAATTGCTTGATACTCTTCATCCTTTGCTCTTGGAGATAAGTGCGCTGTAAAATGCTCTTTATACAGCTGAAAAAAGCACTCACAAAAATCGCTCTTATCTGCTTTTTGAAGCCTATCATAGCAGTAGCTACTTACTTTATCTTTTACGTTATGATAAGTAGCTCCATAGGCAAAGAATAAAGGAAGGTATTCTTTAAGGTCTTCTCTAGATAACATTTGATCTAAGTTTTGAGCTTTATTCGAGCCCAGAAATAGATGAGGTTGGCTCAGGCCTTGGTATAGCTTTACCTGTTTAAGGTGAAGTTTAATATCTTTTCCTTGTTTTAAGGTAAACTCTTTAGCAGGATTTTGGAGATCAGAACTAGTTAAACGAAGTAATACTTCCTTTGTTGATGATCTTTTACAACTAATACAAAGTTGATCTGTATCTATATAAAAAACAAGTGCAAGCAGCGATTTTTCATGGGTGTAAGATAAGACTGCTTGCTTTTTAGTGAAATTAAGCTCCCAGTTAAAATTTGTAACAGGACCATTTATTAACAAATCTATCTCAGCTACTTGCCTTTTTTCTTTTTCTAGCAAATGGACAAAAATCTTTGAAGGGTAGGTTGTAATTTGTAAATTAGAACCAGGTAGAACAAAAGATTTGCCCAAGCTATGAGTGTAGGGCTTCAAGGGAACTCGGCACACAATAGACTTCATTAAATCAATCTTCCTATTAGCCCTGATGGGGTATTTTCAACTAGCTCTACACTATACATTTCGTTACTTCTTAAGCCTTGCTTCTCCACCCATACAGGTAGAAAATTTTCGCTATGGCCAAAAGCTTTAGTATCACTTTCCTTAGATTCGATTAGGACATTAACTTTTTTACCTAAAAACTCCTTTTGCCTTTCAAAAGCTACTTGCTCAGCTCTTCTTAAAACTTCTTGCTTTCTGCGCTGCACAGTTGGCTTATCGACATGATCTGTATATAGTGCAGCTTTAGTGCGCTCTCTTTTGGAGTAAGGAAACATATGCACTTTAATAAAACCTACTTCTTCAATAGCTTCTAAAGTTTCTTGGTGATCAAACTCTGTCTCACCTGGAAATCCAACAATAACATCCGTTGTGAAAGTAAATGAAGGGCTTTTGCTTTTTAAATAATCAATACTATCAAAGAACATCTGCCTTGTATATTTACGATTCATACGCTTTAAAATTGCGTTAGAACCTGACTGCAGTACAACATGCATAGAGTGGCAGGTATTTTTTCCATTTAAAACTGCATCTACTAAATCATCATCTACCTCATCTGGATCAATGGAAGAAATACGTAGACGTTTAACACCATCTATTTTATCTACTTCTCTAACTAGTTGAGCTAGATTACAGCTCTTCTCGCCTTTTTCAACTCCACCATCAAAGTCTCCGATATTAATACCTGTAAGAACAATATCTTTATAGCCATTTGCTACTAGAGCATGAACCTCTTCTAAGATAGGTTCTAGACGTCTAGATCGCGACCGCCCTCTTACATATGGAATAACACAATAAGAGCAAAAAGAATTACAGCCGTCTTGAACTTTTACAAAAGCTCTTGTGTGTGCTTCAAATTGCTTAATAGAAAATTCAGGTAAGTCTGTTGTAGCAAATGCGCTTTTAAGTAGGTTCTCTTTTTCTTTATTTAAGGTTACTAAAACTTGCTCCCCTAAACTTTCGATAAGTTCTTTTTTTCCTTTACCTTCTGTAGCACAACCTGTTACAAGAACTTTAGCATTGGGATTTTTTTTAATTAATTGCTTAACTCCCTGAAGGCTAGATTTGTCAGCTTGAGCTGTTACTGTGCAACTATTTAAAACACAAAGCTCTGCTTGCTCCCCTTCCTTTGCTTCGCTATACCCCAGCTCGTGTAATTGATCTCTATAAGCCTGGGATTCATATTGATTGGTTCGACACCCAAGTGTCATGATACGATATTTTTTACTCATTGCTTAAGCCATCATTTCAAAACAGATATGATAAAGACAAAAGCCTTATTTGTCACTTAAGTTTAACAAGCTAACTAACAATCATTTATCAAAAGTACAAAAGGATTTTATTTGGCATGTTTTTTGCTTACATATAGTCTGACTAGCTTAAGGAGTAAAAATGAGTGGAGCAGTAGGACCGGGCAGTCCTCTTGGGGCACAACCTATTTATCTAGAAGAAAAAGATAATGAAGAACTTTATGAAACACATTCCATATCATCTTGTCAATTCTACCTTGAAAGTGGGAAAAAGGGACAGGTGCCCAGCCTTGTTTTTAAAGTCTTAGGCCCAGACAATAAAAAAAGTTTCTACTCTTTTCAGAGCAAAAAAAAATTAAAGCTTCTTTTAGAATCCGGCTTAAGTAGTGATTCACTAGAGCAAGCGCTTAAAGAAGAAGCTGCTAAAGCCTTAAATATTATTTTAAGGCTGAAACAAGCTAGTGGTGGAAAAAACTTACAGGAACTTAAGTTTTCAGTTTCAAAAGAAAAAGTTGTAAGCCTCGATACAGATAACCGCTCTTTAAAAAATAAACTTGATAAACATCCCTTAAAAGAAAGCCTTTTCTCTGAAGTAAAATCTCTAGATAAGGGTTTTGCTAGCGCCATCCAAAAGCAAAGAAAAAGTCTAAAACACCATAAGAAAATTTCTAATGTTGCAACTAGAGGTTTAGAAAGATTAGCAGAACTTGATGTAACAACAGTCAAAAAGGAAGATGCGGATCAAATACGTGCTGCTACTGAAGAGCTTATTAACTCAAACTACCAGGCTTTTCCTCAACTTGCTTCAAGAACAACATTTGCAAAAACTAAGCGACCTGCATATGCAATATCAGGAAAACTTCAAGATGTTTTAGTTCATAATTTTAACAAGCATAAAGAAAGTACTAAAGCTAAAAAAGCACTTAAGAGGCAGCTAAAACTTTCTGCTGCAAAAAAACTTGTCGGTGACGCTCTTCATGTCCCTTGTCACTATGGAGACAGGGAGTTTCCAGTAAGAACGTATGGGACAAGCAGCAGTAGCTCAGATACTATCACTGATGGGCGCTTTAATGGCACTTGCATGAGAGGTACAGAACTATCAGATGAAGAAGCTCGTGATATTGGTGTCAAAGCCAAAGACGGTTTTCACCCTAATGCCGATAGCTTATCTGGCTTAAGTGAAATTGATATGGGCCCAAGGAAGCTGTTAACCCACGGTTTTATAAATAATGAGTCTCGCAAGAGTCAATTTAGTGCTTTTTTGAGGCATGTTGCATCTAAAGCTTCATTTGGCTCAGGAAAATATCTAGCTGAATCAGTATCTGGAAAACCTCGTAACCGTATCCGCTGCCTCTCCCTGCTTTCCAGAGTTGATAGTAAGGAAGATAAAGCTTTAGATATTCAAGAGGGCTTTGTTCAAGGAGCTCTACAATCAGAACTCGATAGAGATATCCCAGACTTAGATTTAGCATACCTTAACCTACCATCAAATGCATCTTCTGGGGAGTCTGGGATTACAGAAAGTTATGGAACTATTTATAAGGGTGTATTAAATGGCGAATTAGTTGGAAGAACTCTTAATTCTGTAGCTCGCTTTTTTGCGTCAAAAAAACCTAGGTTTAAAAAATCTTTAGCAACAACTAAAGGACATGCAGAGACAAGCAACCATAATGGTTGGGCTACTTACTGCAAATGGTCTGCAGAGGAAATATTAGATATCAATACAAAGCTGTCTGAAAAAACTGTCGATATGGATGAAAGTTTAAATGACCACGAAGTTAGCATTATAGCTGACTTTGAAGATAACCTCGCAAGCTTAAAAGATTTTCTGTCATCTAGTTCAGCAATTGACCCCGAGTCTCCACCAAAGGTACTCGAGGACTTAATCATGGAAAAAGTCTGTAGTGAAAAAAAAGCAGCATTAAAACTCAAAGGAGAAGAGCTTACTGCTGACAAGATGCGCACAATAATAGAAGAAGCTCCAAATAGCAAAGCATTTAAAAAGTACCTCAAAGACTTTATTAGTTATAATAAGCAAGATCAGGCACATTTACTGACACGTTTTATTTATCAAAATATCTTCTTGAAATTCAAAGGGGTTCTTAAAGGGTTTTATGATAATCGTCATGCTATCTGGGATGATATAGACAGTATAGAAAAGATTTTCACCTTAACTTTGCAGCTAACTTTATCTGATAAAACCAGCATAAGCCGACATAGATTTAATGCTTTGCATGGCTTGAGTAAAAGCTCTGAAAAAGATAAAATAGTGGGAGATAAACTTTCACAACTTACGGCAGGAATTTTAAGTAAGTGCCGTCAATTTGACAAGGACCCTGGGAGTGGAGATCCTAGTATAGAAAAGAAATCGCTTGGCAGGATAGAACATCTAAATAATGCATCCATTTTAGAGGTTATTGCTCAAGAAGTCATCACTATACCAAGTGAAGACCTATCTCCCGCAAATTCAAGACTCTTAAGTGAGGTTATCCATTCATGTAAAGAGACTGTTGATCCCCAAAAAGGCTATTTAGATAAAAAAGTTCAAAAAGCAATGGTCCAGGTATTAAGAGATGGAGGAAGTCAACATCGTACTACCTCTGAGTTTCAAGTAGCGCTTAGGGCTTTTCTCGAAAGGCAAGATTTCTCCGAAAAGCACATAAAGCTTTTATCAGCAGACATTACAGAAGAACTGAGTGACATTAACTCTATTAATTTAGAAACGCTTGAACTTATTACTGAAAGATGTATTAAGTTTGCTGACAGGGACCCTACTTTGCTTATAAAGTTAGAATCCCTCCTAACATACTTAAAAATAAGTACTGAAGATATAAGCGCAATTAAATTAGGGGCTGAACTAAGCTCTGTTCCTTCTTCTGAAAAAGCTGCTCATTCTTTAAAAGATACCTCCGACAGGATATTTTCACAGTTTTCTACAATCTCTGAAAGAGAATCATTTAAACAACGTTTATTTAATTTTATGGAGTCCTCTTCTGTAATTAGCTCTGAGAAAGTCCCCATATTTTTTGAGAAGATGGTGTCAAATCCAGGCTGGTCAAGCCTAGGTGATTTAGGTTTAAACGAAGAAGAAATTAATGAGCTAAAGCTCTTTAGGGATTTTCTAGAGCCTATTGTAGAAACAGTTATGAGCGAATATGATAAGGAGTGTTCTAATACTGTTGATCCATTTCGAAAAAAAATATTAAAAGTTCATCAATTTGAACTATCAGCAAGCCTTGAAGAGCACCACTTACTTTCTTACGTTAAAGAAAGCAGGTCAAGGGAGCAAGAGGAGTTTATGCTCTCATATCTCGATAGTCTACTGGGTGTAACAGAAACTACTAACTGTAAAAGTGCCTGTGACAGGACTGGGCTTGTTGTTGCACAGTCCATTGCCATGGAGCAATTAAAACAAAAGTATACTGAAGATCTAGATGCTCAAGATAGCCTCTTTAAGGCAATGACAAACTATGATGAACTATGCCGCAGCATTTACAATAAATTTGCTAGTTTCATGCCTGACGAAGAGAGAAGAGAAGAAATTAAAGATGAAGTGAGACAAAAAGCTGAAGAAATAGCGGTGGATTATGGAGAAGAACTTTCAAAAGATAAGCAGCAAGAGCTTGTGAAGCTACAGATGTTAAAGGAGCAAGTAGAGAGGTTTGAAGACTATATAGCCAAGCAGCAGGAACAAAAGCAGGCAATCTACTACGCTTATGAATTGCAGCAAGCTACATTCCACAACCTAATAACTACTGGCAATATGCGCAACTTAATTAGTACTGGAGCACCAGGTATTAAAGTTATTACGGACGACTCTACTTTACCTTCTGTAGTCAATCAGCACTTACTAAGACTTGTTCCCCCATACTTACTTGTCCAAGACGAACATGAAGATGGAATTATAGAACGACCTGTTCTATTAAAAAATTCATTTGGCTATCTAAGTAAAGAGGCAAAGGCCTTAATTGTAGCTGGAGCCCACTTCAGAGGAAGCTAAATCTCTTTTCCGTAAGCTGTAAGTTTTGGAGCCAGTTCAGCTGGAACTTCAACTCTTAGTACCACATCATTTTCTTCATAGTCTTGGAAAATAATATTTCCTTTCTCAATAACTTCTGAGACAAGAGCGTAGTCTTTTTGTGGAATACGGCAAGCAAATGTACGTCGGCGCTTTTTAATCTCTTTAATAATCATATCAAAAAGCTCATCTAACCCTTCCCCTGTTTTAGCTGAAATACAAACCGTTTTTGGATAATGTATGCGCATATAACTTATAAGCGAAGCATTGGTAACCTGATCTACTTTATTTAAAACTGTTATAATTGGCTTTCCATCTGCATTTAGCTCTTTTAATACATCCATAGCTTCACTAGCTTGTTCTTTAGCTTGAGGATGGGATACATCGATTAGATGCAGTAAAATATCAGAGTCAACTGATTCTTCTAGAGTACTTTTAAAGGCTTCTACAAGTGTATGTGGAATTTTTCTAATGAAACCCACTGTATCTGTAAGTAAAATTTCCTGATGATTTGGAAGCGTGTATTTTCTGGTTGTAGTATCTAGTGTAGCGAATAACTTATCTTCAGCTAAGATATCAGCCTCTGTAAGGTGATTCATAAGTGTCGACTTTCCTGCATTTGTATACCCTATAATTGCAAAAGAGGAAATAAAACTACGTTTACGCGCTTTTTTCTGATTCTCTCTATTTTTTCTTACCTCTTTTAGCTCAGACTGAAGCCTGGTTAAGTCGTGTTGTAACAGTCGCTTATCAATTTCAATCTGCTTTTCCCCCTCTCCTTTTGTGTGAAGACCACCACCTGCTTGCCTAGAAAGGTGAGTCCATAGACGTTTTAGACGAGGAAACTGATATTTAATCTTTGCTATTTCAATTTGCAGCTTTGCTTCGTGTGTTTGAGCTCTTTGAGCAAATACTTCAATAATTAGCTCTGTTCTATCCATAACTTGAAGATTAAAGTGCTTTTCTAAGTTACGCTGCTGCGAAGGTGTTATCTCATCATCAAATAAGATTTTAGTGCAGTCCATAGCATGAGCCAAACTTACTAGCTCCTCGACTTTACCTGAGCCAATATATGTAGAAGCATCTATTTTCTTAAGAGGACAAGCAATCATTTCTACTGTTTCTAGACCATAAGTATCAGCAAGACGCTCTAATTCTTCTAGATGAGCGATACAAATATCTTTTTCTTTAGTACTTTTATATGCTCCAACCAATAAAGCCTTAGGAGTCTGTATTGTATCTTCGGTTTGCGTTACTTCATTTTCTCTCTGACTCATAAACCACTCATATTTTTTAATTTAGATTATACTTAAAGTCTTTAGCTCATTATGAAAGGCTAAGCTATTTATAGAAAAGGCTTTTCTTTGATCTTTAAAAAGTTCATTCACTAGCTAAGCTTCAAAAGAAATTTGAAGCCCATCATAAGCTAATTCAACTCCCTCAGGAAGCTTAGCATTGGTAGCGTTGTGTTCTACCTCATGGTCCATATGGATAAAGTAAGCTTGTTTTGCTTTAACTTTAGCAGCAAAATCTACTGCTTCATCTATCGTTAAATGAACATGAGACGTTCGCTCTCTTAGGGCACTTACCACTAAAGTTTTTACTCCACTTAGCTCTCTAAAAATGCTATCTTGATAAAATTTTATATCAGAAATATAAGCAAAATCTCCAAAACGAAAACCACTGACCTGAGTGGTTCCTTGTCTATAAGTAACATAAGAAAATGGTAAGCCTTGAAAACTTTCTTCCCCACTATCCTCTGTTAAGATAGTAAAGTCAAACTGAGCAGTAAAATTACCCTCTTTTTTCCGCTCTTCAAAGAGGTAACCAAAGCGTTTTCTGAGCTCTTCAAAGGTGTACCTAGAAGCCAAAGCTGGAAGAGCTTTTTTACTTCTGAAATTAAAAAGACGAAGCTCATCTAAACCTGCAATGTGGTCAAAATGAGCATGAGTAAAAATCACTCCATGCAAGTCTTTAAGATTTTCATTTAAAGCCTGTTGATGAAAATCTGGACCACAATCAATAAGAATATTTTTACCCTGGTAGCGTACTAAAGCTGAGCATCGATTACGTGTATTTTTGGGATCACTTGATAAACACACTCCGCAGTCACAACCTACAACGGGTATTCCCATTGAGCTTCCAGTACCTAATAGAGTGATACTTCCTAGTTGCTGAGTCATAGAGAAAATTGTTTTGAAAGTTTATTAAAGATCTTCTCATGCTTAAAGTAAGCAAATTTCTGAAGCTGCCCGTCTTCTCTAAGTTCGACTCTGTAAAGCCCATACTTTTTAAAAAACTCTA
>JAACFD010000253.1 GCA_009937555.1 Chlamydiales bacterium
GCGCCTCTCTTCAACTTCTCCATAAGACTTTAGCAAAGAAAAGGCTTTGAGTCTATCCCAAGCTTCTTTTAAAAATTCCTCATCCTCAAAATAAGCCGACTCTTTAGAAATGTTCCTTCTAATGCCCTCTCTTTTTTTAGACTTAAAAGGCTGCGAGTTAGAGTAAAAAGGAAGCCCCTCTTTAAAAAAATCTATCTCTTTTAGCTTTTGCAAACGATAACTTGCTTCAATATCTGCTGTATGTTCAAATTTCAGCATAAGCACTCCTTTTTGAGCTTCTCAGGCAATGAAGGGAAATTCTTGGATATAGCGTTTAAAACTTTATCCCCTAAGCTTATCCCTTGACTTACTTCCTTACCTAGGGCATTCACCTGAAAACAAAAGCTTCTCATGCTCTACAACTTAGTATGTAATAAGTATTATTACCTCTTCCTTCTTATGACTGCTTTCCAACACCACCAAAGATTACTAAGTCTTATACTTAAAAGATCATTTTTTTCAAAACAAAGCCATCTCTATCATAAAAGCATTCTCATCCTTAGGCTGAGTAAAGGGATTAGAATACTATCCCATTTTCTTAACCTTTTGGGACAAGACATTGAAACTGCATCAAAGAAAAGAAATTGATGAACTCAAAAAAAACCTCAACCTTCTAAAAATCTATAACTTAAAGAAGCATTCCTTGTTTTTTTAAAATTATAGCATTTGTAACATCACGCTAGTATAGCTTGAAAAGTCTCATTAGCATAAGCATCGTAACGGCACACTTCTTTTACTTCTGAAGTTTTGGGATCACAAAGTGCTGCTATAGAACCTCTAGAGTCATAGTAGGGAATATAGAAACCCCCTTCTATCTCTATGTCTATAGCACTAGCCTAGAAGTAATCAGCAGAGCTTCTTATAATAAGGGAAATTTTTCAGGGTGTAGCCAAAGAGCAACTAGCTCATCAGTATCTAAAACAGCTATAGAGCCTGGAGAAAACTCAATTACTTTTTTACCAACAAGCTTAGGATTGCCAATACAAACCCAACCTTCTTTCTTATTAATATGAAGAGGCCATTTCTCATCATTAACTCCAAAAGTAATACCTTCAAATAGCTCTTCACCAGCTAATACTACTAAATGATTCTTGCTATAATTTTCAGGCTTATAGTCAATTTCATCATAATCAATAAGAGGACAATATCCCAACACATATAAGATTTCAAAATTTTCATTTACCTCTAGTGTCAGATAGTTCACTGCTATTGATCCCCACCTAGAATGCTGAGGAGTACTAGAGTCAAAAGAACCATCTTCTAAATTATATACTAGCAAAAACTCATCATCACCTCTTTTCCTAGCCTCTTAAAACTTCATTTTTTACCTACAAAATTAAAATGACAAATAATTTTAGTTTTGGGATTAGCCAGCAACTCCCAAACTCCTGTTCTATTTTGAAAAGACCCTTCTACTCTCCAAGAGTATGCCCCTGGATAAAACAAGTCTCTAAATAAAACTACCCTCAACCATACACAAGCAGTGCTAAAGCTCCTTAAGATGAAACTCCAGTTTGTCAAGTTCTACTTCGTATTGCCTCGGTTTAGAAGTATTACCCATTGTTAAAGTGGCAATATCAAATGGAGGGTATAATCCAAACCCTACTTCCTCATAAATTGTGCAAAACCCTGATAACCGCAAATCATCATCATTTAGTATTTTTTCCTTACCTCTTAAGTCGAGTAGTGGCTCATTATTTCTAGACTTAGCTATTACAGAATAGATAGGTCCTTCCATAAACGAAGATTTTGGTGAAAATGGTGAAAGGTTAGTAATATACCCATTTCCTTTACCTAGAACCTCTCTCCCTACTAAATGCTGCCAATTAATATCTAGCCAGTCCTGAATAAACCAACCATCGTCTTCCCAATCATGATTATCCATTAGATCATCTAAATAGGGCCAGCTAGCAACTAAGAAATCACGAAAAATAAAGATTTGCTTTGTAAGATCTGTTTTTCCATAAGTTTCATTAACTTCCATCATATAAAAGCCTCTTTTTCACAGGATTTTTAGCAAACTTTTTCTCTACACAAATTTAGGGTTAAGCCAAATCCCTCTAAGTTCATCTTTTTTTAGCGATGCGATACACCCCTTTGAAAATTCTATTAACTCTTTCTCATATAGCGAAGGATCTCCAATACATATCCAACGGGTAAAACTATTAAAGTAAACTGGCCACTCATTGTCATTTAGCCTAAGTGAAATTCCATTACACAGATCCTCTCTTATATTCTCTTCTTCTATTAATATTCTTAATTTTTTAGCTTGGTACTGCTCAGGAAAAAAATCTATAGGCTCTGCCTCAACTAAAGGGCACAGGCCCCAAGCAGCAATAAGATTATAATCTTCATCAAGAGATAAATTTAAGTTATTTATTAAAACAGTGCAAAGCACAGGGGTAGAACCGCTAGTACAGTCAAATGAATGCTCTTTGTTTATGTAAACAAGATCCCCTTGTTTTTTTTCCACTTGGTCTGAAATTAAAAATTTCATTTATCCCTCACAAAATTAAAATGACTAATTACCTTCTTTTCTGTGTCAGTAACTAATTCCCATGTGCCGGAGCCTCCCCTGTAATTTCCAGGAACTTTCCAACAAGTAGCCCCTGGAAGAAATTTATCTGGCTGCCCTTTTGTAAATTCTATAATTTCTCGAAGGACAAGCGGAGATTTCATATACGCTCTGGAAAGCATTCCTTTATTCTGTCCTTTTATCGCAAGCTCTGAAACATGTTTAAAAGCTGTTTTAGTATATGTATAGCCTCCCAACGGCAAGCTCTCGACAAATCTAACTCTTTCCGGAGCTAAGACAGCTAAAGCTGAATTTATTGCATTATTAGAACCTAACTTTACTGCCTGAATTTCTTTTTTTGCAAACTTAGCTCCTTTGTAAAGAGAAGACAAGGCTTTTATGGCCCCTACGCCTACATCTTTTGCTTCTCCTACCCCTATAAAATATAGAGCCCCTGCCATAGACCAGTAGCATATCCAGAC
>JAACFD010000033.1 GCA_009937555.1 Chlamydiales bacterium
TCATTTTATTACCTCGTTAAATTTATTTGTTGTTTGTTTTGTTTCTTAAATTTAAGAAACATAAAAAAGACAGATAAATCTTCTCTATGTTTTAATTAAACGTGGCTGATTATGCTAAAAGAGTGTTAAGAGACGATTTAGAAACTTTAAACTTTCTTTAAAGAACTAAAAAAATGTCTTTTTACGAGAGAAAAACCTCTTTTAAGAGGTGTTTGAATGAGTGAAACTGGCTGGAGAAGGTAGAAAAAAAGGCCCTATAGATAACTCTGTAAGGCCTATTATTATTGGGTCTAAGGTAATACTTAGCTAATATCTACTATATTAATGGAAGTATTGACCTGCTAAGAATGTCTTAGTTGCAAAAACCTGATTATTTCTCTCTGCCGCAGCTTGGATGGCTACACAAGCTTCTAGAGCCTCTGGAGAAAGAGAAAGTAGGTTAATGTGCACGGTATGCTTACTCTTTTTCTCTCTTTGGATATGACACTCTAAAATAGCTTCTTTACCTTTTTTACTCTTCATAATCAGATAAGAGTTATTGTTTCTGTCATACTTCAGCTTATTAAAATTAAATTTCTCAAGCCAGTTAGCGATTAAGTCTGTATTCTTGCTATCTACCTGAGTCACTTTACTGGAGTTTACGTTTCTTCTAGCTGAAATACTCTTAGAATTCCCAAATCCAAGGTTTACATTCTTAGGAGAGTGGTGCTGCTCAAGGCTTACTCCATGGAAATAAAAACTAACTTTAGCTTTGCCTAGTGTTGCGGCACATAAGTCCATAATGGATTTAGAGACATCAGCATTAGAAGTTGTGATATCCACCTTAAATAGCTCTTTCTTTGATGCTCTATCAGTATAAGGGCTAACAAAGGCAACAGCTGAACTTGCTTGTGTTTCGTCTAAGAGTCCGCCAGCTTGGTCAAGGTAGACAAGCTTAGCACCAGCTTCTAATGCGGAGCGAAGATCCTTTGGCGTTTCAACTGCAACAGGTGTTTTATGTGTTTCTACATTTTTGGGCGCTTCAGTGGTCTTATCAGTAGTAGGAGGGATTACAATAGGAGTTTCCCTTCTTGGGGCTGGTGGAGGCGGTGTTTCTCTTTGAGGTAAAGATCTTTTGGCTACAGCATTAGTTTTACCTTTAGTGCTTTTACTAGGAGTATTTTTTAGCTTAGCTTGATTCTCTGCTGAAGCTTCATCGGAATCTATAGTGCTGATTTCAATCAGGCCAGATTTTTGTAGGCCCCATAGCCCTGCTACAGCTAGAGCTACAGCTCCTGATTTTGTCCAAAATCCTCTACTAGCTAAAACTTCAGTTATGCTTAGAGCTTCAGCAGAGTGTGAAAGCTCTGGGTAAAGAACTTTATTGTCATCAGACTTTGTTAGAGCAATGCTATCGCTCTCAAGATTATTATTATCATTAGTAGCTGAAGAAATGATCATGAAAAATCCTTATTATTTTAGCTTTACTATAGAAAAGCGATTATTTAATCAGAAAATACTGGTTTTGAGTGCATTACTATAGTCTAAAAAAGGGATAGTGTCAAGATATGATAAAGATGTAAGCTATTATTTTACTGCTTTTCCTTAGCCTTTGTGACTTGCCAGTAACGCTCCCAGTCCTCATCACTAAGTTCATTTAGAGGGCGGTTCTCACTAGAAGCTTGTTTTTCCATAGAATGAAAGCGAGAGTAGTACTTTTGAGAGGCTTTTTTAGATACTTCTTCAAGAGAGGTATCTAAGTGACGGCATAGGTTAAGGCAAACCATTAAAACATCTCCAAGCTCTTCACGAGCTTTATCAAGGTTTTTCTCTTCTACCTCAACGATAAATTCCTTACTCTCTTCTTTGAGCTTTTCTGTTGCCTCTTCTAGACTCTTCCAGTCAAAACCCTGTTTTGCTGCTTTTTTATGCATTATTTCAAGACGGTAAGCTGAAGGCATACTGTTTGGTATGCTGTCTAGTATTGACTCTCTATTTTGCTGCCTCTTCTCTGTTTTTTTTATTCTTTCCCATTGACTTTCAACCTCTTCAGGGCTTAATTTGCAGTTCTTGTCAAAGACATGAGGGTGTCTTCTTAAAAGCATTTCACTACATGAATTGCATACAGAGTCAAAATCAAAGCGCTCATCCTCTTCAGCAATTTGGCTGTGAAATACAATCTGTAGCAGTAAATCTCCTAACTCAGAGCAAAGGGCATTGTCATCGTTTTCATCAATAGCATCTAGAACTTCATAGGCCTCTTCTAATAAGTACTTCTTAAGGGTGACGTGCGTTTGTTCTTGATCCCAAGGGCAGCCGTCTTCAGCGCGCAAGGCCTTCATAATGGCTCGTAATTTATCAATACCTGTCATTTCTTGGATTTTTTCCAGTTGACTCATGGCTAAGACCCTTTAGTTGTAACAATCTGTGAAGTTCATAAGCTATAAAGTCTACTATATTTGTGACAAAAAGCAAAAAAAAATCCCTGAAAAAACAGAATAATACTTTAAGTATTCTGCTTTTCCATTTAGAATCGACTCCTTAAAAAAGGAGGTAACATGAAAAAAGTAGGTAGTTTAGAAGTTGTATGTGGATGTATGTTCTCAGGTAAGTCTGAGGAACTTTTGCGTCGTTTGAAAAGAGCAGAGTTAGCAAGGCAAGATGTGGTTACTGTTAAACACAATATTGATGACAGACGAAGCGTTACATGCATTACTTCCCACGATGGAACTGCTAGAGAAGCAGATATTATTCTAGAAGGGGAAGAATCCTTAAAGTTTATAGAGAAACTAGCTGATCAGAAAGTAGATGTTATAGGAATTGACGAAGTGCAATTTTTTCCTAATGAAATTCTTGATATTTTAGAAATGCTTGTTGAAAGCGGAAAAAGAATTATCGTAGCTGGTCTAGATATGGACTTTAGAGGTGAACCTTTTGGTATCATGCCACATCTGATGGCTAAAGCTGATAAGGTTTCTAAGTTACAAGCGGTATGCCTAGAGTGTGGGCAGCCTGCAAACTTCACTCAGAGATTAATCAATGACCTTCCTGCGAAGTATCATGACCCTATTGTTATGGTTGGAGCTTCTGAGTGCTACGAAGCAAGATGCAGACAGTGCTTTAGTATTGACAGGCCTTTAAGTGCTAGACAAGATAGCCAAAAAGAGCTAGCTGGAGTCTAATTAATGAATGCTGAACAACTAGATCCTTTACCTTTAGAAATTGATAACGTATGCAAAAACTATGGTAAGTTTTGTGCTGTATCGGGAGTTTCATTTGATGTGAAAAAGGGTGAAGTGTTCGGTCTACTTGGCCCTAATGGAGCAGGTAAATCTTCATTAATCTCTATGATAAATACTCTTTCACCCATTTCTAAGGGGACGATTAAAGTTTTTGGAAGTGATGTAGAAAAAGAAAGTACTGACGCAAAGCTAAAGCTAGGAGTGGTACCACAAGAGCTTGTGGTGCATGGCTATTTTACCCTACGAGAAATATTACTATTTCATTCTGGCTATTATGGCATTTTAGATAACCATGATAGAGTAGACTATTTACTAAAGCGCTTGAAGCTGTGGGAACACCGTAATAAGTCAGTAAGAGAGCTCAGTGGGGGAATGAAACGGCGAATGCTTATCATTAAAGCTCTTGTCCATTCACCAAAGCTCTTACTTTTAGATGAGCCTACAGCAGGTGTTGATGTAGAACTCAGAAGAAGCCTATGGGAGTTTGTGAAAGAGTTAAATGAGCAAGGAGTTACAGTACTACTTACGACTCATTACCTTGAAGAAGCGGAAGAGCTTTGCGATAGAATTGCCATAATTCACAGAGGGCAACTACGTAAATTAGGTCACACCAAAGACGTTGTGAAAGAATTTACTCAAAGAGAACTAACAGTTCGCTTTAATGATAGTAACTATAAGACAGACTCTACTTTTTTTGCTAAAAAGCTAGATGATGCCTATGTATTTAACCTACCATCCCAAATGGGAGTAGGGGAATTTTTACAAAAACATAAATGGCCCTTGGATAGCATTAAAGATATCAATATTAAAGAGGGAAATCTAGAAGAAGCTTTTGAAAAGGTAATAGAAGAGCATGAATAAACAAGGACTTGAGTGGGTACCCTTTTTTAGCCTATTTAAAAAAGAAGTGGCTCGTTTTTTTAAAGTAGCCCTTCAAACTATACTTACACCCGCCGTGAGTTCAGCACTTTACTTGCTAATTTTTGGTTTAAGTATCGGAGATAAAATAGGCTCTATTCAAGGTACACCTTATCTTTTATTCTTGATACCAGGCCTAGTCGTGATGGGAGCCATTAATAACGCATTTCAAAATAGCTCTAGCTCTATCACGGTTTCTAAATTTGGAGGGGATCTAGAGGATTTGAAAGTAGCTCCTATTAGCCCTTCACAAATCATATGGGCAATGAGCCTTGCAGGCTTAGCAAGAGGTTTTATCATCTCATTGATTGTTTTAGTAGTGGGGCAGTTTTTTCTTTATATTTCTTATGGAACTATTCTTACCTTCTATAGCTTTCCCAGCTTTATGTTATACATTGTTCTTGCCTCCCTTAGTTTTGCTCAGATAGGTATTTTTATTGGTTTTGCTTCAAAGAGTTTTGAGCAAATAACTTTATTTTCTACTTTTTTTCTACTCCCTTTAACCTATCTTGGTGGAGTGTTTTTTGCCCTAGAAGATTTACACCCTTTTTGGCAGAAAATCGCTCAGTTTAACCCTATATTTTATTTTATTAATGGCGCTAAGTATGGCATGCTGGGTATTAAAGACGTGAGTCACTACCAGGCCTTGTTATCCTCTGGTATATTTTTTGTGCTCTCTTATAGCATGGCCTACTGGAGTACTAGAAAAGGGTCGTATGTCCGTTTTACCTAATTTTAAGGAGTAAAGAACATGTATTCAGCTATTTTAGTTTTAACTTATGCTTTAATCACTCTAGCTGGGGGAGCCTTTGCTGCTTATAAGGTGCAAAGTTTTGTGTCTTTAATATCTGCAGCTTCAGTCTCAAGTGTTCTTTTTGTAGCTTTTGCTTTGATGGTAAGAAAGAAAAGGTCAGGGCTATACCTGAGTTTGGCTACTCTATTTTTTAGTTCATGTTTTTTTATTTATCGCTTTTATTCTACAGCTAAATTTTTCCCAGCTGGATTTATGCTATTACTGAGTATTTCCCTTATTGCGGCTCTTCTTTTTAACAAAGAAGCTAAAAAGGCTTTGGATACTTAACTTAGACCCTAACTAAGTCAGGGGGTCTGTGTGTGGGAATGCGAAGTTTACTTGTGCTATCGGGACCTTTACCTCTTGCTGTGCTTGTAATGGTAGCTAAAGGCCGTGCAAAACTACCTAGCGCTCCTTGGATATGGTGAAGTTTTTTTAACCCCTGTAACACCACTTGAACTTTTTCTACCTCTTCAGTAAGTAGAGCATTTTGCTCTTTATACTTACCTACTATTTTAACATCCCTTTCATAGCATTCTTTAGCAAAAGCAAGGTATCCCATAAATTCAGACATGCGGGTTAATAACTCTGAGCGTGATCGCTCAGTCTCCCTTTGTTGACTTACTAGTCTATCTTTTTCCTCTTGAATCTCACTTAAAGTTTGATCTAGTAAATCCCGCTCCTCTTCAAATAGTTCCCTTGCTTCGTTGTATTTCACTGTCTTGCGATCTAAAAGGGCGGTATGCGAAGCGATTTCTTTCAAAGTCTCTTCAATACCTTCTCTTGAGGCAACAATGGTATCTGTTTTTAGCTTTAGAGCAAGCTCTACAACTGCTAAGTTTTCTACAAGCTTATGGGTTTCCTCAACTATTGCAGTTGCTTGAGGGAACTTACTGCAAGTTGCAGATAGGTTTTCATTAATTCTTTCAAAAGCTTGTATTTGAGCTTCAAATGTTACAGTAAGCTCTTCATAGTCACTTTTTTCTTCTTGCATGACTTTGAGAATTTCCTCTAAACGGTCTTTTACATTGGTTAACTCTTTAATATCTTCTTCTAGCATCCTAATACGAGAGTTAAGCTGGGCAACAAGGTCTTCTAGCTGATGAATGTCTGATAGGCCATAAAAACCAAGAAGGTTGCTGAGAAAAAGTGCCGCTCCTGCATATATCTTTATGCGACTATTTTGAATAATGCCTAAAGCCATTGAGGCAATACCATAGCTTGCGGTTCCGGTAAAAATAAAACGTGACCAATGCCTCACTAAGGTTACTTTAGAAGGAGCATACCTTTGGTAGAAACTAATTGCTTGTGAGAATGAAACCATAAAACACTATACTTCTTGTTAATTTATACTTTAAATCCAGGGTCAATTAATTTTGAGAGAGTTGGCATAGAGCGCACAAGTTCTGTTACTTGAGGGGCTACTTTTTCAAGCTCTACTTTTAGTTCTCTAACTAAAGTGGTTAAGGTGCTTAACTGTTCTCCCATTACTTCTACTTGAGCAGCATATTCTTCATTCTGTCTTTCTTTGACAGATAGGTCAGCAGAGACTCTTCTATGAAGATCTTTTAATTCTCTGAGCTCATCAGAAATACTAGGGCCTCTTGTTTCTCGTGATAAAAGTGTTTCAAGTTCTTTTATTAGTCTAAGGGCAGCTTGTCTTTCTGACTGCAATGAAGGCTTTGTTTGGACGCATCGGTCGCTACCCGTACCCATGTGGCTTCTTCGCTTAGGCCTGCCACGCATTAGTACTGAGCCTAAGCTTCTTTTAGCGATAGACTTACATTCTTCGGGATGTACTTCAACTAAAGTCTCTACAGTATGACGCTCAATAGATAAGTCTCTAAACTCTTCTTCATCATCATCTTCTTTAGTTCCATGTCTGGAGTCATCCTCTCTAACTATAGTACTTTTAGGGTGACCTACAAACATTTCAGCTCCACCTTCCGTGTAGCCATCGCTTGCAAGAAGATGAGCATTTCTGGTTTTAATTGATAAGCTGTCTATATGTCCACGCATTTCATCTGCTATAGCGACTACCCTTGAAGAGCCTCCATCATTTTCACCTAAAAATTTAAGGGATTTTGATAAGCCATCATTGATTAAAAATAGATCCTCAATTAAGCGTTCAAGTTCAGAGATTTTTGCCTCAGCTTTTGCTGTATCGGTTAAGGCGCGGTCAAGCTGTCTAGACTGTTGTGCTAATCGTCCTGTTAATCTGGTAATTACATCTGCTATCTCATCAAATTGGTCACCTGTTACTTTAAAGTCACTAGCTACTTTATCAGCACCTTCAATAGCATCTGCTAAACTGTTTACATGGACAGCTAGGTCTCTTACTACTTTCTTTAGACCGTTAATGGGAGAAAATTTATAAGCACTTAAAGTAAGTACACAGGAAGCTGTTGAAAAGCTTAGTGCTGTCCAGGATGACTCAAGAAAGCTGTTGTAGACTGAAGCACCAGATGTGCCTACACTAAGTAACATTAAGATATGGGTAGGGTGAGGTATCCAGTATGAACATGAACAACGATTGGGTTTTTCATCTGCAATATCTTCTCTTTGAGGGACCTTATCTCTAAGATCATCTTGTCTTAGAGCGCCCCCAGCACCTCTTGGAAGTGCCATTTCAACATCGCCATGCAGTGGAGGTGGTTGATGCCTTCTTGAGGCTGCTAAAACGGCAGAGTCGCTCATATACCTTATCCTTTTGCTTTAAGCATTATTCTAGCTAAGGGATAGCGCTTCTGTAGCTTTATTTCAAGTAAATTGTTATCAGGTGTAGCTCTTAGCTATTTAGGTATGAGGGAGAGTAGTAACGCCAAAAGTAAGGGCCATAATCCATTAGAAGCTGCTCATCTTTTTTGATCTCATCTTGGCTTAAGACGAATATATGAAGTATGTTTTCAAAAAATAACTTTACACACTTTACATTGGATTGGTAGCTATGGTTCACAAAGCGCAAGGGATTTGCAAAGGATTTAGCATCCACACAAGTCTTTCTAAACTCAGGGAAGGAGTAGCTAAATAAAAAAGGATTAGAGCTAGGAATGAAAGAGGTATAGCGCGCTATCCCTGCATACTCTCCTAGTAGGTAACTTTTAGGAATATTTTGTTTTGCAAATAGGCCATAGCCAACCTTGTCGTTCACCCACTTTACATAGTAGGGATAGTCACAAGGACTACTTAACTTATCCTGGTAGAGCAGGGGAAAAAACTCATCGGTGTAGTCTTCAATAAGGGAGGAAGATTTTAAGTGATAGTAGCTACTTTGGCAAAGAAGGGAGTAGCTTGAAAACTTAAGGGAGTCAATAGGGGTATAGTTAAAAATGTCCCGTTGTTTTTTTCTACTGAGCTTTTCCTGTTTCCCATTAGTTTGTAGAAGCAGAGGGTGTTTTTGCTTTTTCTCAGGGAATAGCTTAGTGAAAAGGCTTTCAGGGTGGAGGTATTTAGCTAGTAAGTAAGGGGAAAAACCTAAATCATTTTCTTTATCAAAGCCAATAGAAGAAAACTTATCAATAGCCTTTTTTTTAGCTAAGATAACCGCAATATGTAAGGGGGTATTACTCCACTTATCGCGGTAGTTTGGATTCTTTTGCTTGATACTATTAACTGCTTCAGGGCTTAGGGTATATTTAGCCCGGTAGTACAAAGAAGAGATTAGCTGCTTTAGCATTAGCGAAATAGCTTTTTGATAGGGTCAATTAAAGTAGAGAAAGAGCTAGCAATAATAGAGCAAATAACCTTGAAGCTGTTTCTATGGATATAGGCTTGAATTTCTTCTTCATGGTCTTCTATCTTGATTTTAGCTTCTTTAATTGCTTCTTTTTTAGTTGCTTGTGGAGAGGGCTTTTTATAGCTACTCATGTAGTCTTTTTTTTCCCTTATAAAGGCCTCGATCTCAGGATCAATTTTATCATTCATAATAGCGTCCTTAAAATAGAGTGAATTCATGTAAACACATTTAGCATAAAGTTCTTAAAAGAACCAAGGGAAAAACTACTTCTTTTTTAATAGCGGCTTAATAAATTTTGCTGTAAGGCTTTTAGAGCTTTTTACGATTTTTTCTGGGGTGCCTTCGGCTACTAATTGCCCACCGCCTTCACCACCTTCAGGTCCCATATCTAAGATCCAGTCAGCACACTTAACCACATCTAGGTTGTGTTCAATGATAACTAAAGTATTACCCAGGTCAGCTAGGTGATTGAAAACCTCTACGAGTTTACGTACATCTGAAAAATGCAGGCCTGTAGTAGGCTCATCTAAAATATATAGAGTAGGTTTTTTGACACTAGCATGTTGAGAGACTTTACAAAGTTCAGCGGCAAGCTTAACTCTCTGAGCTTCTCCACCTGATAGAGTGGTTGAAGATTGACCCAGCTCAATATAATCAAGGCCAACATCTTTTAGTGCTTGTAAGACTCTTTTAATAGAGGGGTGAGCATCAAAAAACTCAAGAGCTTCTTCTACGGTCAAAGCAAGTACTTCAGCAATATTCTTTCCCCTATACAGGATTTCTAGGGTTTCAGCATGGTAGCGGCTACCTTCACAGCTTTCACATTCGATGTAGCACTCTGGTAGAAAGTGCATCTCAATCTTCTTAGTTCCTTGTCCTTGGCAATCTTCGCAGCGTCCTCCCTTGACGTTGAAGCTAAAACGGCCTGGCTTATAACCCAAAGTCTTAGCTTGCCTTGTCTGAGAAAAGAGCTGCCTGATCATGTCAAATACGCCAGTGTAAGTGGCAGGGTTACTCCTTGGAGTCTTACCAATAGGGGACTGATCGACTGCAATCACACGGTTAATTTTCTCAACCCCGATTAAATCATCGCAATTAAGGGGGCGCTGAGGATTTTTAGAAAGAGCTTGCTGAAGATTTTTTAGTAGCACTTCATTTACTAGCGTAGATTTCCCTGAACCCGAAACACCAGTTACACAGACAATCCCTCCCAGAGGAATAGAGACGTCTAGATTTTTTAAGTTATTTTCTTTAGCGCCTACGATTTCTAAACAGTCGGCCTTGTCTAAAGGACGCCTTAGCTTAGGAAGGGCAATCTTTTCTTTACCGCTAAGGAACTTAGCGGTTAATGAACCTGCAGCGATAAATTTTTTATAGGGACCCTGAGCTACAATTTCTCCACCGTGCTTTCCTGGTCCTGGTCCAATATCAATTAAGTAGTCTGCAGCGCGTATCACTTCTTCATCATGCTCTACTACAATAACCGTATTACCAATTGCGCTTAGGTTTTTTAGCGTTTCAATAAGCTGGGCATTGTCTCTTGGGTGAAGGCCAATAGTTGGCTCATCTAAGACATAGCAAATACCCACAAGGCCTGTTCCTATTTGAGTAGCTAAGCGAATCCTTTGGGCTTCTCCACCAGATAATGAAGCGGTAAGACGGTTTAGGTTAAGATAATTAAGGCCCACAGAGCTTAAGAAGCTGAGGCGAGCAATCACTTCTTTAAGTATGGTTTCTGATAGCTGTTTTTTTTCTTTACCAAATTTAAGTTTGGTAAAGAAGTCAAGAGCCTGAGCTACTGTCATTTTACAAATATCAAAGATATTTTTCTGGGCATCTTTACTTTCTAAAAATACGTGTAGAGCTTCAAGCCTAAGACGAGCACCAGCACAAGAGGGACAGAGAGATTGGCTTTGAAGCTGCTCAAGACGTTCACGTATTTTTTCATTCTCTGTTTCCAAATAACGAGTATGTAATAGCGGGATAACCCCTGAAAAGCCTTTCTTTCTTTTTTCGCTTATAGAGCCATTCAGTAAGATATCCTGGTGTTCTTGCGGTAAAGACTTAAAAGGAATGGTTTTATCTATTTTATGCCTTCTACACACCCCATTAAGAACGCGCCTATAAAAGTGTTGATACATCCCTCCTAAAAACTTAAAGCAAATCATACAGCCTTGTGAGACGCTAAGTTCAGGATCTAGAATCAGGTCGATATCAAAGTTACGTTTGGTCCCTAAACCTGAGCAGTCTTTACAGGAGCCAAAAGGGGAGTTGAAACTAAATAAGCGTGGCTCCATCTCTTGCAGTGAACATTCAGGGTGATGGCTACAGGCAAAGTCCTCACTAAATAAAAGCTCACTTGGCTTCTCACCTTTTTTTTCAATCTGGGCGATTAAGCTGCCTTTAGCAAGTTTTAAAGCCGTTTCAATTGAATCTAATAGCTGGGTCTTCTTGTCTTTTTTTATTACCAGGCGGTTAACCACAGCCTCGATGGAGTGAGTCTCATAGCGCTTTAACCCAAGAGGGTTTTCAGGATCTTCTTCTAAGTCTTCGTAAAGGTCTATGATCTTTCCATTGACTCTAGCTCTTACAAAACCCTCCTTTTGAAGCTGAGTAACGATATCTTTATGGTAACCTTTCTTTCCTCTAATGACAGGGGCCATTAAAATAAGTTTAGCTCCCTCATGCTTTAAGATAGAATTGACAATGTCAGCTACATTTTGCTTTTCAATTTCTCTGTGGCAGTGGCCCTTTTTAGCTTCTTGATGCCAACAACGAGGTGTCCCGCATCGAGCAAATAATAGTCTTAGATAGTCATATATTTCTGTAGTGGTAGCTACTGTAGAGCGGGGGTTGTGGGTAGAGGCGCGTTGTTCAATAGCAATAGTAGGAGGGAGGCCAATAATATTCTCAACCTTAGCTTTTTGGCTCTGCCTTAGAAACTGCCTTGCGTAAGAAGATAGAGACTCCATATACTTACGTTGGCCTTCAGAGAAAATGACATCAAAAGCAAAAGAAGATTTTCCAGATCCCGAGACACCTGTTACAACTATAAACTCGTTTCTAGGTAGAGTAATGGAGATATTCTTAAGATTATGTTCTTGAGCTCCAATTATTTGAATGTCATCGATGTAAGAAGCTTTTTTTTTAGGCGCCTTCAAGGTATCGTCCTCACTTAGTAGTTGAAATAAAGCTAGTAAAAGCATTTTAACAACAGAGCGATTAATGC
>JAACFD010000034.1 GCA_009937555.1 Chlamydiales bacterium
TAGAGTGGTTAAAGGTCAGTGTTTTGGAGAAACCGCAATTATCGGTAAACCTCATAGAGAAACCACTTACAAAACCGTAAGTCCCACTACTGTACTTAGACTAGACATTCCCTCGCTAAGAAGAAAAAAAGAGAGCTTGATTACTAAACTCTTAAAGAATCAAGCTAGCGCGATGCATGATACCATTAAAAATCTTAAAAGTGAATTTGCTAACCAGCTGATGGAAAAAGGGAAGGTGCAAAGCTACTATGACACTAAATCACATTCCTTTTACAATAAAGATAATCAATTAAATGCAGAAGATGTCAACCAGCTAATTAAGCCTAAAAAGCTCAAATTAGATGTAAAAGGAGACCCTAAATCTTTAGGCAGTAGCATTACAGCAAGAGCTGGGGCTACTACAGGAGAAAAAGCAGGGGGTATTAAAAAGGCATTAGAAGAGAGTAGTGAACGCATAGCAGAGCTAGAGCGGCAGAGTTTAAAAAAACTAAGAGAAGAACAAGAGTCTGCAGAAGATATTAGCTTAGAAAAGTATGATGATATTATCCGAAAAATTTATCTACAAAGCGATAAGTTAGCTATCAAAATTCCTCAAGTAGTGAAAAATACTATACAAAAGCAGATTCATCAGCACCTTGTAGGACAAAGTCTAAGCAAAAAAAGCATGAATATGCTGTGGAGTCAAAACCACTTTGTAGCAGGAACTGATAAACTAAAGGGAGCGATGCACCTTGTGGTATTATGTCCCTATGGAGAACTTGCTTATCGCTCAGCATACCCTTATTTGCCGTTCAGTCATCGCGTTGTAGGGAGTAGCAAAAATGCTGTTGCCGGAACTTTTCTTTCAAGTAATCAAGAGATTGAAGCTTACCTAAATGATGACCCAATAAACTGTGCTTTAAGACTAGATCGCCTGATGCCAATTGATCGACCAAAAGATGCTATAAAAAAACAAGAGGAAATAGGTAGAGTCAAAGATAGCCAAGAGAGTTGGCAGCAGCTTGAAATACTTACTCACACAGCTAAAGATGTAAATGACAACACCCTGTTTCTAGTATTTGATAATGAACAGGGGAGTTATACCAATTTTTTAAAGCAAAGGTTTCCTAGGCACCAAGTAGTTACTGTTGTAAGAGGTTTTGAGTATGACCCTCAAGATAAATCTAGCTTATTTTCTTTGCCTGAAAGAAAACTTGGTGCTAGAGGATTGCTACACGATGTAGAAACTGAAGGAGTAAAAGGCTTTGTTAAAGGTTCTACATACTTTCTAGCAGATCTTTCACCTTGCTATAAGCAGCAAGGGTCGATGGATTTTGCTTTTGTTTTTGCAACTATTTCTATTTTAGCTGATATGGCTCAAGAAGTAAGTGATGTGGCATGGGGATCTTCAGGGGGAACTTCAGGAGTTTTAAAAGCAGTGCGCATACTCTATGGTAATAGAGGACCTCAAAGCATTAAAGATGTCGAAGCTGCTGTGAAATGGGCGGATAAATTAAAGAGCAAGAAGTAGTATGGTTCTTTTTATTCAGCTTCTTTATTCTTAAGTTGAGCGCGTTTTTTACGCTTCTTTTTTTGCTTTTTAATCTTATCGAGCTTTTTGTCTTTTTCTGTTCTTTCTCCTAGAATCTCTTTGCGATATGCTTCACATAGCTTTCGTCTAGCTAACCAGCGGTTAGACTCTCTTTCTCTTTCTTTTTGACAGCTGACACGTAAACCACTAGGTGTATGCGTCAGTTGAACACAGCTTGAGCTTTTGTTAACTTTTTGTCCGCCTTTCCCTGAAGCCGTTACAAAGTTCTCATTTATGTCTTTTTCACTGATTTCTAGCTCTTTTAGTTCATTTTGAATCAATAAAATTTTTTTTTCAGAAATAACCATGACGATCAAAATATATTTTTAAACTTATGTCCAGTTTAGCACTCTTGTTATTATTATTCAGCACTTATCACCTGCTCTAAGGGCTTATTACCTTGAAATAAAAGTCTATATACTGATAAAAAAGAGCACTAAAAAATCCTCAACACTTTCAAACAAGGAAAGATTAATGTCTAATGAAACTGTTAGCCAAGAGCTAAAAGACTTTAAGCCTTATATATCACATGACAGCAAACCCTACGAATTCACCTTTAGAGCTTTAATATTAGGAGTTCTACTAGCTATTTTATTCGGAGCGGCCAATGCATTTCTAGGGTTAAAAGTAGGTATTACAGTTTCAGCCTCAATCCCAGCAGCCGTTGTCTCTATGGCCATTTTAAGAACTTTTTTTAGAAAAGTTACTGTTCTTGAGAATAATATGGTGCAAACCATTGCTTCTGCAGGGGAGGTCCTAGCAGCAGGTGTTATTTACACGCTACCAGCTCTTTTCTTTTTTGGTGAACAACCTTCGCTGAGTAAAGTTTTTTGGATTTCAATTTTAGGTGGCGGACTTGGTATTCTATACATGGTGCCCCTACGTTCCTATCTTGTAAAAGAGGAGCATGAAAATCTACCTTTCCCTGAGGGAACAGCTTGTTATGAAATTATTAAAGCTGGAGAGCAGGGCGGAGCAAAAGCTGCTTTTGTCTTTTTTGGAGGGCTTTTAGGAGCTGCTCACCGCTTATTAACAAAGGCATTTTTTATACTTCCTGAAACTCCAAAGTGGGCGGTTCAGTCTTTAGGAACTATGTTTGCAGTAGACGTCTCACCAGCTCTAATGGGAGTAGGTTTTATTTTAGGAGCACGATCTTCAGCTATTGTTCTATCAGGGTCTTTACTAGCTTGGTTTGGAATTATTCCACTAATACAAACTTTTTCTAGTCCTGAGCTTGTTGTAGCGCCAGCGACTAAAGCTATGGGATTACTATCACCTTCAGAAATATGGTCTTACTATATCCGCTACATTGGAGCAGGAGCTGTTGTAATGGGTGGTATTGTTAGTTTAGCTAAAAGTATTCCTGTAGTATTTAAATCTCTTATTTCTGCTATTTCAGAAGGTTTTTCATTTAAGGATCATAAGATACGTACTGAAAAAGATATTCCAATCGCAATGGTTATACTAGGGGTAATTGCTGTTGCGGTAGCTATGTATTTTATTCCTGAAATTAACCTAAGTTTTGTAGGGATTTTTATCATCTTAATACTTGGGTTTTTCTTTGTAACCGTGACAGGTGTTTTAGCAGGTATTGTTGGAAGCTCTTCAAACCCTGTTTCAGGAATGATTGTAACTATTGTAGCTTTCACAAGCCTTTTATTTGTTTACTTAGATTGGACCTCTACTGCTTATATGATGACTGTAGTTGTAATTGCAGGTATTTCTTGTAACTGTGTTGCGGTTGCGGCAGATTGTTCGCAAGATTTAAAAACAGGTTTCTTATTAGGAGGAACTCCTTGGAAGCAACAACTCGGAGAGTTTTTAGGAGTAATCGCTTCAGGAGCTGTAATGGGAGGCGTACTGTATCTACTACACTCCACTTATGTGATTGGTTCAGAATCCTTATCTGCTCCTCAAGCGAATATGATAAAAATGATTATTGAAGGGGTTATTGGTGGCAGCCTACCTTGGAACCTCATTATCATAGGAGTAATGATAGGCTTTGTTGTTGAAATACTAGGAGTGCCAGTCTTACCTTTTGCTTTAGGGTTTTACCTTCCTATCTTCCTTAGCTCAACCATTATGGTAGGTGGAATTGCAGCTCTCGCAGTAAGCTTTTTCAGTAAGAAAAAGAAAGGTTATGATAAAGAAAATGGCCTTTTACTAGCTTCAGGTCTTGTTGCAGGTGATGCTTTAACAGGTGTTTTTATTTCACTATTAATGGGTATTCCAGCACTAGTGGGTACTTTTTCAGAAGTGTCTCCTACAGTAGAAAAATTTAGTTCAAGCATTGCTAATTACTTCGAAACTAATGGCGATAGCTTTTTATTCTCAGATAATGTGAGCCTAGTTGTATTTGTAGCTATAGCGGCGGTCTTAGCTATAGGTGCTCTTAAAACTACAAAACAAGAATCATAAAGGAGTTTTTCCATGACAGAAGGAAATAGAAAACTTATGCTATCAAAACCTAGAGGGTTTTGCGCAGGGGTTGTTAGAGCTATTGATATTGTTGAGGAAGCTATAAACTTATGGGGGGCTCCTATTTATGTGAAGCATGAGATTGTTCATAATCAGCATGTTGTAGATGAGTTAAGAGAAAAAGGAGCTATTTTCATAGAAGATCTAGAAGAAGTGCCTGAAGGAATGCGTTTGATATACTCAGCGCATGGGGTTTCTCCAAAAGTAAGAGAGCAGGCTAAGAGAAGGAAGCTCATTGAAATAGATGCTACTTGCCCCTTAGTTACTAGAGTACACTCTGCTGTAAAAAGGCATGCCCAAGCTGGTTATAAGATTATTCTAATTGGTCATCGCAATCACGTAGAGATAATTGGGACAGCAGGAGAAGCTCCTGATGTAACTACAATTGTTGAGAATGTAGAGGATGTTAATGCTCTTAGCTTTAGCCAAACAGAGCAACTATTTTATATCACTCAAACAACACTTAGTTTAGATGATGTAAAAGATATAACCCACGCTCTTAAGCAAAAGTACCCTAATATTAAAACTATGCCAACAACTTCTATCTGCTTTGCTACAACCAATAGGCAGTTGGCCTTAAAAGAGATTACAGAAGAAACTGATCTGGTTTTAGTTGTAGGAGACCCTCAGAGTTCTAATTCAAATAGACTTAGGGAAGTAGCTCAGACTAGGGGTGTCACAGCTTATCTTATCAATAATGAAGATGAAATTGATCCTTCCTGGCTAGATGGAGTAGTCACAGTAGGCTTGACAGCCGGTGCTTCAACGCCAGAGAAGATTGTCCAGCGCTGTATTAAACGTCTTTCTGATCTTGGAGTTAGCCAAGTAGAAGACGTTGTATTTACAGAAGAAGATGTTTCTTTTGGGCTACCTAAAGAAATTACATCAGAGCAAAGAAAACATGCAAAGGCGCTTACTTAGCCTTTGCGCCTTTTTTCTGTGCACTTTTTTTAGGTTCTGTTCTTTTCTTATAGCCGGCTGCTGTTAAGATCCTGTCATTACCTGTTTTTTTTATTTTTACATCTTTAGTGTCCTTGGACATGGGAGGCCTCCTTTAAGTGGGATATGCCTACCTACGCAAAAATGATGCCAAAATAGTAAAAAAAACTAGAACTTATTCTAAGAATTCGCTAAAAACTCTTTAAGCTTTTAAAAAAAGGAGTTTAGATATGGGAAATAATAAGGATGTATCGCTAGAGCTAGTTAAAAAATGCAAAGAACATGCAAAAATAATCATGCAATGGCGCAATGATGCCCAGACTCTAAAAGCTTCTTTTCATCAATCTCCCAAAGTATGGGAAAGTTTTTATTTTGAGTTTCTAAATAGCTACTTCTCTATTCCTGACCTTCCTCCTTTCTTTATCTTGCACGAAGGTAATAGAGTTGGTTTTATACAGTTAAAGCTCAGCGAAGACTACGAGCACTTAAAAAGAAGATGCTGTGATGTATCAGTAAATATTGCCCCTCAATATAGAGGACAAGGCTTGTCAGCTACAGCAATTCGTCTAAGCTGTGACTTTGCAAAGAAAGCAGGCTTTGATGTTGCTTTTGCTGACATTCGTCCTGATAATAGCGTTTCAAAGCGTGTATTTGAAAAAGCAGGTTTTATTCACTCTGGTAAAGAGACAAGATTTATTAGTGATTTAAATCATAGGATACTAGTAGATCGCTTTACCTTAGAATTTAACAAACATGATCAACACGAAGCTTTCATTATTGCAGAAGCTGGGTCAAATTGGAGAATGGGTAGTCGCAAGCGTGATATGGTAATGGCTAGAACCCTTATTGATAAGGCAAAAGAGGCTGGTGCTAACGCCGTAAAGTTCCAGGTTTTTAAAGCTGGAAGCGTGTATGCAAAGAATGCAGGGTCAGCTCAGTATTTAAAAAATAAAGGAGAGCAGTCTAGCATTGATGATATTTTCAAAGATCTAGAACTGCCCGATGACTTTCTGCCTGAACTTTATGAATACTGTGAAAATCAGAAAATTGAATTTATGGCCTCAACTTTTTCTAAAGAGGATTTTGCTATCATTGATCCATACGTGAAAAGGCATAAAATAGCTTCTTATGAAATCACACACCTCAGGCTACTAGAGCAAGCTGCTTTATCTAAAAAGCCCTTAATCTTGTCTACAGGAGCAGCAAGCATACAAGAGATAGATTGGGCTGTAGAATACTTTAAAAATAAAGGGGGAGAAGAACTTACTCTCTTACAATGCACAGCAAGATACCCTGCAGAAGCAACAACATTAAACCTAAAAGCTATTCCATTTTTGAAAAAGCATTTTGGTGTTACAGTAGGTCTATCAGATCATAGTGAAGACCCTGTATTAGCTCCTGTAGCTGCAATAGCACTTGGAGCAAAAGTTATAGAAAAACACTTCACTCTTAACAAAAACTTACCTGGACCTGATCATAGCTTTGCTGTTACTGCAGAAGGGTTGAAGTTGATGGTAAAGTCCATTAGAGAAATGGAACAAATGTTAGGAGAAGAAGAAAAAGTTATTGCAGATGAAGAAGCAGAGCTCAGAAGCTTTGCTTGTAGAGCTCTACAAGCTAATAAAGATATTTGTAAGGGAGATATCTTAAAAGAAGGTGATAATGTAGAGATTCTAAGGCCAGGCATTAACTCTAAAGGAGTGCACCCTAGATTTTTATTTGATCTAGAAGGGAAAAAGGCAACAAAAGATATCAAGTGTGGCACAGGCCTACAAGAAGGAGATTGGTAATATGGCAATAGAAATGATTCATGAAAACACGCTTAGCCCTTCTATTTTTGAACAAAAAACAGCTTTGTTTATTGATCTTGATGGTACATTAGCTGACTCATTAGGTCTGCTCTACCCAGTTTATTTGCAGTTTTTAGCCAATAACGGTGTAGAGGGTTCTGAGGCTGAATTTGATCAACTAAATGGTCCTCCTATTGCTGAAATTGTTCAAACCTTAAAAGATAAGTATGACTTTTCAGCAGGAATTAAAGAGCTTTGTGAAGAATACTTGGGTCTAATTAAGACACAGTATTTGGATACTGTAGAGCTATTTGATGGAGTTGAAAGCTTTTTAGAGTTAGCTAAAAGCAAAGGTTTAAAACTTTTTATCACGACTTCTAACTCAAGAGAGTTAGTAGAAGCTTTTTTAGAAAGCAAGCAGCTCAAGCATAAGTTTGTGAGCCTTTTTTGTGGAAATGATAGCTCTATTAATAAAACAGACCCTAATTATTACCCGCAAGTAGCTGCTCTAGCAGGAGTAAAACCTAACGAAATGTTAGTGATAGAGGATTCGTTTCGCATTATTAAAGCTGCTCAGCAAAAGCAGGTAATTTCTATTGGTTTTTGCCCTAAGCCTAGGAGCCCCTTGCCACAAGTGCCCATTGCTCGTAACTGGGGAGAAATCTCAGCATGTCTGAACATTTTGTCAAATTAGAAAAAGACCCTATTTTAAAAGTAGAAGGTAAACACCCTTCTTTTTTAGAAGATAAGCGGCAAGAAGTAGAGCTCTTTTTTAAGGCATATCAAAAGCAAAATGCCTCTGCTTCCTTGTTTAATGGTCCGGTACTTATTACCCTAGATTACCAGAATGAAGTCTGGCTATGCTTTATATCTGAATATCAGTTTGTTTTAGCTCAAAGAGAGCTAGACTTAGCATTTGATAAAAAGTTTTACTCTCTTGCTATTACAGGCTTAGGTTTTTACCAGGATAAGCTTATTGTGGGTAAACGATCTGAGCAAGTTTATCAAGATAAGGGTTTATATGAACTAGTCCCTGCAGGAGCTATAGATTCAAGCTGTGTTAATGAAAACATTGTGGACTATTACCAACAATTTACCACAGAGCTTTGGGAAGAAAGCAAAATAGCAAGCAGCTTTATTGAAAGCTTATCAACTGAAGGGCTTATAATTGATGAAGCTAAGGGTTTGATAGATCTTTTAGTGCAATTTAGAGTTAAATCAAGCTATTTGCCAAATCAGCAAAACTCAAATCAAGAATATAGCCAGTTATACTATCTTACTCTAAAAGAACTTAATGATCTTATAAACAAAGAGATGGAACTTTTTTCTTCTGGCTTTAAATTACTTCATCAGAAGTTTCTGAATTTAAATGCTAAATGTATAGAAAGCTAGTTTGAAAAAAAGCGTTAACTTTGGTAGGGTGAAATTTGGTATTTATCAAATAAATAATTTGCCTGTAAGAAATTAAAGGCTCAACAGCAAAAGGAACTGGAGATGAAAAAAAGCGTTACTATCTGCCTGACTTCTTTAATGGTCACCCTAGCATCCCAAGGGGTATCAGCAGCGGAAGATGAGCAAAGAGAAATCGGCAGGCATCTAGGGTTTTCTCCTAATAATGAGCCGCTTGCAAATATAACTTCTGAGTACACAGCGGATAGTGATGAAAGTTTAGACTGGCGCCACTTTGATTATGCTAATGAAGCAGCAAGTGAAGAGTTAGCTTTAAACCTACCTGAGCTTGCCTTTGAAAAAAGAAAGCAAGATGCAGCAGCTGAAGCTGTTAATGTCACAAGTTCTACAGAGCAAAATCTATATTTAACCCAAGAAGAGTTAGACAATGAAGTAGAGAGTGATCTACTTACCTACTCAGAAGACGAGAGTTTTGAACTAGAGCAAAACTTTTTAGCAGAACAGAAGCAAGTAAAAGACCTAACACAAACAAAAACAAGGTATTTAAAAACACCTTTCCCAAATCATAGAGAAAGAAGATCTCACTATAATGCTGAACTTGACCAAGAGCCTGAAGTTAGTTTACCACTTCCTTTTCCAAATCATGATGAAAGGCGCAGTCAGCAAATAGCAAAAAAAATAGAGCAAAAAACTCAGGTTTCTAAAAAACAAAAACTTAGTCTAGATGAGTACCTTGATAGTATTGCTGCTGAAGAAGATTCTCTTCCAAGCTTGGAACTTTCTAATACCAGTGAAGTAAAAAGCACTAAGGAAGGTTCTGCTAAAAAAATTCTTTTTGCTCAGGATGACGACTTAATTGATGAGCTAGTTGATCTTGAACAATTTGGAGAAGATGGAGAGGCAAGTAGGCTTTCTTTAAAAAGCAGCTCGGAGTTTTATCAAAGTGCAGATGAAGCTCTGTTTCACCTTCGTGAGAAAGATAGAAAAAGAGTCATAGCAAATCAAGAAGCTACATTTAAAGAGCAAAGAGAACTACAAAAACAAGTGGCAGAAGATTTATCAGAGAATTGGGAAAAGCAGCTTCAGATGAATTTGGTGCACTTTAAAACAGATGAAAACAGCCAACCTTTTGAAAGTAACTTAGATGATGCTGTAGAACTTGCAGAGGGTAAGCATTGGCAGGTGGTCTGGGAAGATTTACAAGAGGAAATCAGCCAACAAGAAGCTTTGATCGCTGATAATGAATCAATAAAGCAGTTGGACCTAGAGCTTGATCCATTCCAATTAGGTGATAAAAGAGCTTTAGATTTTGCCTTAGATTTGATTGAATCAGCTCCCACTAGCAACTCTGAAATTTTACCTAAAAAAAAAGTAAGTAAGAAAGAGACTACTAAACCTTCTAGCTTATCTGCTACACAAGAGCAAGAAGAGACTCCCTCTCAAATAGCTTCTTCAGAATGGAGAGAGCCATTTTTAGAAGAAGAAAATTTTAGAGCTTTGGACTTTCCTTTAGATTTAATGGAAAACCCTGTTTCAACAAAGTTATCTCCCTCTTCTGATCAGCAGCTTGTTTCAAATGCTGAAGCGGAAAGCTTGAGTTTAAGTGCTAATAGGGCCACAAGTATGTCTTCACAAGAAAGGATGCTTGATTTTCCTCTAGATTTAGTAGAGAAAAATGTGATCCCTTCAATGTTAGAGGAAATGAATGAAGAACAAGCAAGGCATTATAATCAGCAAGATCCTGTGACTATTAGCTTAACAGCCCCTTCTGATAGCAAACTTATAGCTGAGGCAAATGATAAAGCAGCTGAAAAAGAAGAGAAGCTCCTCCAAGCAGAAGAGAAGATAGGTACACTAGATCTAAGCCAAACACCAAAAGAAGCGCAGGCTACAGTCCCTAAAATTAAAATGGAGCCTAAAAGCGATAAGCTTTCACTTGAACCTAAAGAAGAGCTTGATTTTGCCCTGAAGCATCTTTCACCTTATTCAGCAATTAATATGGTGAACAATGAACTCGCTTTTCTAAACCTAGGAAAACTATTTACTCCTGATAAAGAAAACTTTTTACCAAAAGAATATGAAGATGAGGATTACCTACAAAAACCTTTGATTAAGTTTAAAGAGTCTATGGGTCCTTCAGACTTTTTAGCTGAAAAGGATCAAGAAGAAATAGATGAAACAAATGAAATAGAAAAAGAAGAGCTAGATTCTTCAGAAGGTAAAATACAGCTCACAGCTCGTTTTGCAGAGCAAATGGCCTTGGAGAAAAACAGAGATATACAGGTTTTAAGAAAAGAACTAGAGTCAGAAGAGTATGCATACCTTCAGATAGTCTCACACTTCTATCCAAAAGTAACTCTACGTTCAGAGTATAGAAAAAAGAAAAGTGATGAAGGTTCTGACTCAAAAGAGCTTTCAGGAAGGGTCTCTTTAGAGCAAAAACTAGTTTCAAGTGACAACTATTATGATATCAAAAGAGGTTCTTTAGTTTTAGAAAGAAAGAAACTTGATTTAGCAAACTTAGAAAATCAAGTTCTATTTGAAGTGAGAAAAGCTTATTATAATACCGTCTTATCCTCAGAGCAAATTCTAGTTAATCAAGATAATATTGCTCGCCTCTCAGGAGCCGTAGCTAAAGAAAAGCAAAGAGTAGACTTGGGAGAAGCGATAGAGTTTGATTTAGAGCAAAGTAAAGTGGCCCTAGCCAATGCTTTTATTGACTACTACAAAGCCATTAGAGATTTTAAAAGTAACTTAAATACGCTTGCGAATTTAATTGGTCTAGAAGGTAGAGAGCATAGGAATATTGAAATCACAGAGTCTCTCATCCCAATTATGGATGTAAAAGACCTAAAGGAAAAAATAGACTTTTTAGATAAGCAAAAAAAAGCAAAGAATCGCTCAAAAACACAATTGCTAAAGCAAGCTATCTTTTCAGAGCAGGAAGTTCAAGTATGGGAAAAAGTAGCTCTAAAGCTTAGACCTGATATGGTTCAACTTTCTATTCAGCAAAGAGAAGCTCAACTGAATACAAGCCAGAAAATTGGAGATTATTATCCCGAGCTAAAAGCCTTTGCTAATTATAGTAGGGGACAGAGTTCTTCTGATTGGAATGCTGGTGTAGCTTTGGACTGGGATTTGTTTGATGGCTTAGGTAGAGAGTATCGAATTAAACAGGCTGGTAGGTCAGGCCTAGCTAAGCAGCTAGAATTGTCTAGACTAGAAGAAGTAATTCGAACAGATGTTCGCGATAGAATTTATGATCTAGAAGCTTCATTATTATCTTATTTATCATCTAAAAAAAGTGTCGCTCTTGCAGAGCATGCTCATGAGCTAGCTAAAAATAGACGGCAGATTGGTGAAATCACTAACCTGGAATATCGTGATGCTTCAGATGCATTAAAATCTTCTAAACACGACTATAATGTTCAGGGTTTTAATCTATTAGTAGCCTATTTTAACTTACGTAAAGAAGCTGCTTTAGATGTTGGGGCTTTAAATGTAGATGGTGTTGAACCTTCAGTTTTTCAAGAGGTATTTACTTCCTTCAAGGAAAAAATCCAAAGCTTGACTGACTAAAAGTAGTAAAAAGTGTAATAGTTAAATTGAAAAACACGCTTTTCTATTAATCACATAGGTATTTTATAGGTTTTAAGCTACAATCTTAGCTTCCATTTTTCCTTTTCTTCGGTTAAGC
>JAACFD010000254.1 GCA_009937555.1 Chlamydiales bacterium
GAGAGAGATCGCTTAGTTTTTTCTTGGCCACTAGCAGTTTTTTCAGGATTAAGCTCTTGATTTTCCTTGCTATTGACAGTATCTATACTAGTCATATTCCTAGAGAGGTTTAAAACTTAAAAGCTCTATTTTAGCAATTAGCGTAATTAACTGCTAGTTTTTTTCTAATATTCCAAAAACACCCTATCTGTTCCAGATACAGAAGTAAAGCGCTTCCAAGCTCTAAGAGAAATATCACCTTCACAGCCATTCTCTCTAGCTATTCGCTGAGCTAAATCTTTAGCTAAAGATAAGTAAGCTGCATCACCGTGACGCCTAACAGCTTCTCACAACCCAGCAGCCTTTACCTTAGCTAAGTCAACAGCTTCTCTATTGACCATATAAGAACCATCTGGGCAATAAATGGTAAATAAATTATTCAAAAATCGCTCTAAACGGGAAATCGTTTCTGCTAGCTCTAAGGCAATGCTTACTCCTTCACCAGAAAGTTTTTGAGGATTTAGTGTATGAAAACTAATTCTACTTCCAATTCCTAAGCCTCTTAACCTAACTCCAGCCTTTCTCTTTACATCAACTTTACTACTACTAAGATCAAGCTGGATCTCTTTTAAAATATTTATTGCAGCTTTACACGGCAGCATCACTCGCTCAAGTAGCGCAATTGATCTGCCTCTAGCAAAATTGCTTTGCCCCTCAATAAAATTGATATAACTGTTTAAAGCTTCTACTACATCCTCATCGAGCCTCTCTTCTCTAGCTGCTCTAAAAATAGCCTGCTTAGATTTTGGCCACATCTCAGCAAAAAGGCGAAGTGTAATTGATTCAAGCCAATACACTGGTGTTGAAGCGCAGCTATTTAGATCTGCTATAGCTACAGCCACTCCCTCTAGAAAAACTCTTGATAAAACTTCCCTTAGCACAAAAGACTCTTTAAACTTTTCTTCGTAAAAAGCAACCCTATCCTCTAAAGAAACCTTAAGCTCATAGTTTTTATTGTCCCGCACCTCTAATAAAGGATCCCTTTCCCCTTCATCTTTTTCAATACGGTAAAGCTCTCCTCCATTTGAGACGCAGTCAAGACCATCTGGTACCCCTGCTGATTTTGAAGCTGATGATGAAAAATCAAGAAACTCTGGAACTGTTTTTTCAATAGCTACGCGCGCTCCAGTTAGCTGAGCATCTGAAAAAAGACAGGCGTTAGGGAAAATGCGAATAAGCTGAGGATAGATATAAAAAAGTTCTTCACTAGCTCTTCTCATGCTATCTTGCCATATCTTAAAGCTAGCCCCTTCACTTTGCATAAATTCTTTTCCAAACTGCCTTTTAGAGCAGCGGTCACTTGGGTCTGCGAAAACCATTCTACTGTCATGCCTCATTGCAGCTGAAAAAACAACTAAATCGCATGCTGCTAAATGCTCTTGCACACCTATCATTAATCTGTGAGCAGGAATAGCTACTTCATTCAACGAGTGATCAGGGTTATGATAGTCAAGTCTAGAACGAAAAAGCCACTCTAATTCAGCCGCACTTGAAAGCCCATCCGCTAAGTGACATAGATGGTTAATGTGCTCTGCCTTACCCTTTGTATCATCTGATTTTGAAACTAGAACTTCTCCTACAAGCCGGTTACGTACCTGCAATATTTTAAGAGTAGTCTCTTCACAAATACATTTTATGATTTGATCAGCTAGATCTTCAATATGTGGGTATCGGTAAAAAATTCTTGCAGCGGCACAGACATGCTTTAATCTTTCTTTTAGAGCAGAAATAGCATCTATATCTATCTTCACTTCTGGTAGCAGATTAAGTGACATAGCTCTTTCTACACCTTCATATATCACCGCCATTTTTGAATTAATTCTCATTAACTCCTCAATAGCTTTTCCTATAGAAGGGTTGCTTGCCAAATCACCTGATCGCAATCGACACAAAAGCGTTTCTATATAAGCATCCCTAGTACTTCGACATAAATCAATACCTCGTCTGGGAGCTTCAAGAATATTCTGACTTCTTCTAACACGTGCAATAGTACGTACATATGCTGCCTGGGTTTCAGAATCTAACAACTCATCCTCTCTGCTAAACACTCCTGTAGTAGTAGCTTCAAACCCAAAGCTTTTAATATCTTCCTTTAGGTAGTAGATATAGTTAGGGAAATCTTCTCTAGTTGGCATTAAGCTCTCACAACTTTTACCAGCCCCAACGGCACCTTTTCCATAAAAACTAGTAGCTGTAATAATACCTCGCGACATTACATCTGACACAGATCCTCTTTGCCTTCTAGTATAAGAACTAGAACCTGAGAATAGCTCATGATAAACTTTTTCTTGAGCTGGCGAAAAATGCTCTGCTCCCATTATACGTAATGGTGGATCAGTTTTTTCTTCAAGGCCAGCTTTTTCTTCTTCAAAACCAATTTGCCGAGATTCAGTTTCTAGCGCTTTTAACCTTTCTTTTACAGAATGTGCCATTCGCTTTTCTCTATAGGACTCACGCTCACCTATAGACGCTACTCCTCCAACCCTCTTGTTTGTAGCTGACCTTTCTCTTTCTAATTCTTGAACAGAAGTCTCCCCATGCTGAATTCTTTTATGCGCTACTGCTGATTCACGAGAAACTACAGTTTGTTTATTTCTACTTGCACTCTTAGGTAATAAAGATGCTGCAATATCCTCAACCTTTAACATTGCTGTAGAAGATAAAAGTCTGGTACCTGTTACTCGTAATAAATCTAGCCGCGATCTTTCCCCACCTTATTTAGTTAAAGTAGCGGGCCTATAGGCTTCTCGAATATCCGAAGGCCTTATTGGTTTTAAATAAACTTGGCGATCTCCCATAAAACCTTCTCCTCTATCCTGATACTAGGGTTCTAAGCTACACTTGTGTCTACTTTAAGATTAGACTTTAAAGAAAGGAAAAATTTAAAAGAATAAAAACCTTTTACAGACAGGCGTGTTAAAGGCTTTTAACGTAATTTGTTAAGACGTCCTAAGCAAACTTTTTTTT
>JAACFD010000255.1 GCA_009937555.1 Chlamydiales bacterium
AAAGGAATACAAAATAGGTGAAAACTCTTTAAAAAACAAGGCTTTCACCTTTAAAAAACTAAGTTTGTATTTTTGCTTGGATTTGCTCCAAAACAGCCATTAGTTTTTCAGGAACAGAGCTACCTAGAGAAGAAAAGTAGGCTTTTACTTCTTCTATCTCTGCTAAATAGGAATCTTTATCGATGCTACAAAGCATTTCTATATCACTTTGCGACACATCTAGATCTGTTAAATCTAAATCTTGTAAGTTAGGCAGTCTTCCTACTGGTGTTTCTTTTGCTGCTACCTTTTCATCTATCCTCTGGAAAACCCACTTAAGAACACGGCAGTTCTCACCAAATCCTGGCCAAATCCAGCGTCCTTTGTCTTTCCTAAACCAGTTTACATAAAAGATTTTGGGTAGTTGATACCCCTTATCAGCAAAGCTTAACCAATGTTGGAAATAGTCACCCATATTATAACCACAAAAGGGAAGCATTGCAAAAGGGTCATGCCTTAACTTACCTACTTCTCCTACTGCAGCTGCTGTAGTTTCAGAGGAAACACCAGCTCCTAGTAACACTCCATGCTCCCAGCTAAGAGATTCTAAAACCAAAGGAATTGTATCTGAGCGTCTACCGCCAAATAGGATGGCTGAAATAGGTACTCCATCTGGATCTTCCCATTTAGAATCTATGCAAGGAGACTGTGAAGCTGAAACTGTGAAGCGTGCATTAGGATGAGCAGCCTTTTCTTTAGAGTTAGGATCAAACTCTTTTCCTTTCCAAGTTGTAATACCAGCAGGAGGTTCATCACTGAGCCCTTCCCACCATACATCTCCATCTTTAGTTAGGCCTACATTGGTAAAAACTGCATGCTGGTCAATTGTCTTCATAATTGTGGGGTTAGTTTGATCCGACGTCCCTGGAGCTACACCAAAAAAGCCTGCCTCAGGATTTACAGCATAAAGTCTACCGTCTTCTTTAAACTTCATCCATGCAATATCATCTCCTACACACTCAACTTTCCAGCCAGGAAGAGTAGGTTCTAGCATTGCCAAGTTAGTTTTACCACAAGCACTAGGAAAGGCTGCAGCAATATACTTTTTCTCACCCTCAGGGCTGGTTAAGCCTAGTATTAGCATATGCTCAGCAAGCCAGCCTTGCTCTTTAGCCATGCAAGAGGCTATTCTAAGAGCAAAACACTTTTTACCTAAAAGAGCATTTCCTCCATAACCAGAACCATACGACCAAATACTTTTTTCTTCTGGAAAGTGAACAATGTAACGATTATCAGGATCGCATGGCCAGTGGGAGTCTTGCTGTCCATCTTTTAAAGGAACACCAACAGAGTGTAAGCAAGGGACAAAAAAACCTGTCTTTAGCTGCCTTAACACATCATGCCCTACTCTTGTCATAATGCCCATACTAGCTGCTACATATGGGGAATCTGTCAACTGAACCCCAATATGCGCAATATCTGAACCAACAGGCCCCATAGAAAACGGAATAATGTAGAGTCTACGACCTTTCATGCAAGCTGAAAAGAGGGAGAGAAGCTTCTGCTTCATCTCTTCAGGATCCGACCAGTTATTTGTTGGTCCAGCATCCTCTTTCTTTTCACTACAAATAAAAGTTCTGCCTTCAACTCGAGAGACATCCTGTGGATCAGAACAAGCAAGATAGGAATTGGGTCTTAAGCTAGGGTTTAACTGTTTAAGCATGCCCTTAGCAACCATCTGATTACAAAGAGTAGTATATTCTTCGTCAGATCCGTCGCATAAATAAACATCACTACACTGACAAAGCTCAATTACTTCTTCTATCCAGTTAATTAACTTTACATTACCTTCAGTAGATAAAGTAATTTTCTCTTTCCAATCACAGCTCTTGAGCGTCTTTTCCACTAGCAATACCCCTTCTTATTTAATTAAATGATTAAAAAGCTCCCACTTTACGACGCTTAAACTTATCTAGATACTCTAAAGCCTTTCCAGTTCCTTGACAAACGACTAATAGAGGGTTTGGAGCAACGATAACTGGAAGCCCAGTTTCTTTAATTAAAGCCTTATCCAGACCTTTAATTAAAGCACCACCACCAGCTAAAACCATTCCTCTCTCTACTAAGTCAGCAGCAAGTTCAGGAGGACATTTTTCTAAAGTAAGTTTTACACATTCTACAATCTGCTGGATAGGCTCAGCTAGGCACTCTCTAATTTCTACAGAGTTGATTCTCTTTGTTACTGGCAGGCCAGCTACTTGATCTCGCCCACGAACTTCCATTTCAAGCTCATTATCCCCTAGAGGGTAAGCAGAGCCAATAGTCATTTTAATTTCTTCCGCTGTTCTAGGACCAATCATTAGATTATATGTTCTACGCATATAGTTAATGATACAATCATCAAATTCATCACCAGCAATTCTTAGTGAACGAGATTCAACAATACCCCCTAACGAAATAATCGCAATCTCAGTTGTACCACCACCAATGTCAATAATCATGTTAGCTGAAGGTTCGTGAACAGGAAGATCTACACCGATTGCAGCCGCCATTGGTTCTTCAATCAAAATAACCTCTTGAGCACCTGCGTGTAGGGCAGAATCTTCAACGGCTCTTTTCTCTACCCCAGTAATACCGGATGGAACAGCAATTAGGATCTTCGGTCTAAATAAACTTCTTGTAGGTGAGACACGCTTGATTAAAGCTTTTAACATTCCCTCTGCTACTTCAAAATCTGCAATAACCCCGTCTTTCATTGGCCTTACTGCATGAATCTTGCGTGGAGTTTTTCCTAGCATTGCTTTCGCTTTATGACCAACAGCTAGAACTTCATTAGTTTGAGAATCTACGGCAACTACGGAAGGCTCTGTGAGAACAATACCTCTTCCCCTTACGTAAACTAAAGTGTTAGCTGTTCCTAAGTCTATACCAATATCACTTGAGAAAAAACCAGCTACCTGGCCTAGCTTCATACTCATGGAAGAAGAACCTAAGCGATTAATTA
>JAACFD010000256.1 GCA_009937555.1 Chlamydiales bacterium
TGTGTGATGACTCCATTCTTTGCCCCGCAAAGTAATTTAGGCAAAAAATGGAGGAGCCAAAAAATATGTCTATCTTAGAACCTTTAACCAATAAAATTTACGGCATTTCAAGTAAAAGCGCTAAGCTAAATAACTTGTATAAGCAATACTGTCACCAAAGAGCTCAGATAGAAGTTCAGGGACAAGCATTTAACCAGCACCTTGATAATTTAAAATCTATGATTGTCTACAACAGCTCTTTGCTGATTGTAGTCGCTCATACTAAGATGGGTGACAGTGATTATGGTCAGTGGCTTGAAGATACTAAGCCCTTTACACTGGGTAAACCCAATGTCTCTGAAGTGGCTGAGGTTTTTGCTTTTGTAGCAGATACTACAGCTGGCGTCTTAGTAGGTAAGGTGGTAAAAAACCTTGCTAGCTCTTTAAAAAATAAACTTTTTAATGAAGCAACACAAGAAGCAGCTGAAGAGGGAGCTGAATCAGGTATTGAGGATGTAGCAGAGACTTTAGCTGAATCTGCCACAGATGCTCTAGAAAGTGGCTTATCGAATGCTGGAGAGGATGCAGCGGAATCTTTAGCAGAAGATGTGACAGAAGCGGCAATAGAAGGAGCAACAGCAGGTTCTTTAGGAGCTGCAGCGATTGGTGGTGCTATTGTGCTAGCTATCGGTGTGGATGCTATTGTCTCAACTATAGAAAGCGCTAAAACAGCTGATGCTTTAGAAAAGCAAACAGCTAAGCTACAGACAGCATTAGACCAGGTAAATACTTATCTCGACGCTCTTAATAAGAAGTTAAATAGTGTTAACAGCATGATAACACAGCAACAACAGAAATTTATTAAAACAATGAATCTCTTAAATGCTATTCAACCAGCCAAGAGCTTTTTCAATATTGAAGTCTCTCTTAAAAATACCTCTAAGTTTCTTGCTAGTATGCATGATGCTGCAGGTCAATACTTCTACTTGCAAGCAATCAAAACTAACTGGACTCGTATGAAGCAAAACATGCCTAATTTAACCTGGGAAATGTTTACCATGATCATGGATGCTCAGAGACCAGAACAATTAACAGAGAAAGAAGTTAGCGGCTTTTTAAGCTATGCAAGTCAGTATAGTGACTCTATGAAAGGGGCTCAAAAAGGTGCCCAGCTAGCCCTATCTAAATAAAGTAAAGGAGGTATTTTATGGGAATTTTTGGATGGGTAAAGCATGCTGCTAATACAGTAGCCCATGGTGTAGAAAAAGCTGCAGAGACAACAGGCTCAGCTGTAGTAACAGCAGGTAAAGCAACAGGAACTGCAGTAGTAACAGCAGGGGAGCAAACAGGAAAAGGGCTAGCAACAGCGGGCAAGGCTGTAGGGAAAGGAATGGCTACAGCACAAAATGGTCTTACTAACCTTATGTATCCTGATATACCAGGTAAGCAAAGAGAAGTTAAAGAGTTAGAGAGTCGTTATAATCTACAACGAACAGCTTTAACAAATCAAACGCACCTTTTTGACCAGAGGCTTGCTCAATACCAGCAGATGGTAGCGTATAACTCAGCTCTTTTGATCTCTTTATCTGTTATCCATATGAGTGATGATCAATTCACTCAATTCTTAGCTACTGTAGAAAATAATGCTCCAATAATTTCATTAGATTCTTTGCCAGCTCAGCTTGCAGATTCTGGTAAAAGTATTGCTTTTCTAGCTGGAGGTGTACTAACTCTAAGAGGTATTAGGATCTTAGGTAAGCTTAGTACAGACCCTTCATTTACAGCTCCTCTTGAAGAGGTTGGGAGCGAAGCTAGTAGTGATCTAAGTTCTCTTACTGTAAGTTCAATAGAAGCAGGGGTAGGGGAATCTACTGGCGAAATTGGGGCAGAGGCTACAGGTGAAGCAGCTGGTGAAATGATTGCAGAAACAGCAGCTGAAGGTGCTGCAGAAGCAGGTCTAGCAGAAACAGGAGTTGGAGTTGTTATTGCAGCTGGTGTTTTTGCTATTTTCTCAGCAATACAAGGTGCTGAAGAGGAATCTAAATTAAACAAAGCAGTTGATAAGCTAAATGATGCTCTAAATAAAGTAGATGGCTTTTTGAATAAGGTTGATAATGCATTAAATAAAATCAATCAAGGTATCTTAGAAGAAGAGACTCGTTTTGTTAAAATGATGAATACATTTAATGCTATTCAAAAAGCAGGATTCACGTTTAGCTATCCCCAAAGCTTGAGCTCAGCCCCTTCTTTTAGTGCTGCTATGCTACATGCTGTAGGGCAATATGGCTTTGTTAACAAAGCACGAGTTGCCTGGCAAAGAATGTCGCCACGAGGCATTACTTGGGATGTCTTTGAAAATATTATGGTAGCACAAAGAGACCCAAGCTATATCACAGCTGATGAAGCTAAAGCTTTTTTAAGCATCATCAAAAGCAATAGTGCTAGTATGCAAAAATCTTAAGTTACCCACCTAGATTAGCTAATTTTTAAAAGCTTCGGTTTTAATACCGAAGCTTTTTTATTTTGCCTGACTGCTCTTAAGCTTTACTTTAAGCATTTCAATTGTAAATAATGATCAATCATTAGCTATAGATTAAAAATAAGCTTTAGTTTTAAGGATGATTTTAGTGTCAAAAAATATTCTCTACAGTTTCAGAAGGTGTCCTTTTGCTATAAGAGCGCGGTTAGTACTAATTTATGGTAATGCAAGCTATGAACATAGAGAAGTGTCCCTTAAGCAAAAGCCTAAAGCCTTGATAAAGCTATCACCAAAGGCGACTGTTCCCGTTTTTTATACAGAGGGAAAGGTTATTGATGAGAGCTTGGATATTATACTTTGGGCTCTTACTCACTTGCCATCTTGCGATTCTCTAAAATTATCAGAGAGTCAACATAAAGAAGCCATTGAGCTGATAAAATATAATGATACAAGCTTTAAAAAAGCTTTAGATGAGTATAAGTATCCTGAGCGCTATCAATTATCACAAGAGC
>JAACFD010000257.1 GCA_009937555.1 Chlamydiales bacterium
CTTTTATACCTCATTTAGAGCCTGCAAGTGCTCCTCAAGAATTTAGTGATAGTGCTTTATCTCTAGAAGGTGGTCATGAGCTGTATTTTTCTCTATTATCCCTTAACTTACAAAATAGAGTCTGCAGTCTAGCAAAGACTTACCTGAACCTTCTTAAAAACCTTAAATCTTTAGATGAAAATCAAGTAAGCCATTTACCACAGGTCTTTTCGAATCCTCTTCCCGAACATATTCCACTGCCTCTCTTATTTCCAGCAATTTACTTTAAAGATCATAAGGAAGCCAAAAGCAAAACGAAAAAGCGCTTGTTTAGAGAGGTCTACATAAAGAATACCAAAAATGGTAAGCTAGAAAAAGCATTTATCTACCTTATGAAAATAAGCAGTAAACACTTCTGCTTTGAAATGTTCACTCATGATGACATCTTAATTGGGACTATGGAGGTAAAGCTGTTTAGAAAGTTTTTATGGGTAGAGTATATTAGAAACTTTTCAAAAGATCTTGAAAGCAGCCAGTGGAAAAACAGAGCCTTTTCCTTTAGTGACATAGGTAAACACTTCATATACATTGCGTATGACATTTATAAAAAAGGTTTACGCTTTATAGCTCTAAACCAAGGTTTCGCCTCTAAGAGCTTTTATGAGAAGTTTTGTTTTAGCAATAAAGTGCCTGAAGAGTTTTACGCTTATATTAAAAGCGAACTACCCCTAGCTAATACTAAAAACCTATATGTGTACTATTAGGTGTGCTTAAGGCACTGTTTGAAGATGAAACTCTGCTAAGATTTGCTCTGCCTGCTCATCACTAGGAGCTTCCATCTCTTCAATAGCGATTCCATGTTCTTTAGCAAAAGCTATCTCAGCCTTCAAGCCCACTGAATTTTCCCAGCCTTTTTGTTTAAGCACAATAAGTGCATCACAACGCCTAAGGATCTCTAGGTCTAAAGTTTCCCAGGCTTCCCATGAGTTAAACTTACGGTTGAAATCAATAGTTAGGTTATGACTTAGCGGTGAAAAGACAAGCTTTCCTTTGCTTAGTAACTCTAGGGATAGGTAATTGGCTACTGCTAGTCGCTTTCTTTTAACTTCGGGATCAGGGTCATTGTATGGAGTCCCTAGGTAATATAGCTTTCTTCTCTCAGCCATGGTATTAACTCCTATGGTAAGGGGTTCTAAAATAAGCAGCTAGACTATCACATTGATCGGAAATTTATAAAGAGCTGAAAATCTACTTTAAAGCAAAGTTTCTATGGATTAAACTCGAGAGCTTTTGAAGTAAATCTAATAAGATAAAAAAGATAGTATAATGATTCCTTCACACGAAAGCTACCCTATAGAACACACTCTTACTGTAATGGGACTAAACATACCGGATTTCCCAAAAACCATTATTAACCTACTGTCTGTCAATGAAATAACTGTAAATCCAGAGAATATCCAGCAAAAGTTAAGTGCTAATGACAAGTATATCTCACTAACTATTCGTATTACTATTCAAAGTCAAAAGCAACAAGAAAAGCTCTATCAGGATCTTCACAATAGCCATATGGTTAAATATATACTTTAGAGCATGTTAGGCTAGTGCTACTGTGCAAACGCCTCTTCTACTAACTCAAAGTGTTGTTCATACTCTTTTTTATTTAAATGATCTCTATGAGCATTGGTAAAGTTTAAGCGATGCCATACCACTTCTTTAGCATGCTTTGCCATGCCCTGATGAGATGGTATGGTCTTATCTTTATCCTCCAGAACTTGTATTACCCACTTTTTACCTTTTGCTTTCTTATAGTAAGCACGGGTATCTAAGTTAAAATGATCGGTTAAAAAAGAGAAAAGATGCCTTACAAGTTCACCGCCATAGGTAGCTCCAACAAGGTGATTAAGCTGGCAAAAAGAGCGATCCACACATAGGTGAATTCCTTTAAATTTTGAAGCGGCATAGGCTGCATGTGGTCCTCCCAGAGAGTGCCCGTGCACTAGAATTTCTTTATGCCTTAGGCCAATACCACGCTTTAAATACATTAGAGCAATCTTAGTAGCTAGAAAACAGTTTCGATGACTTGGGTATGACTCACTTTCAGCATAGCCTGGATAATTGAAAGTAAATACGTTTATCCCCCTTTTTAAATACTCTCTTATCCATTCTTCATTTATTTCATAGAAACCTGAATTTGAATTACAAAAAAGAACAGTAGGTCCTTTTACTTTAGCTTTATCCGCTTTAAAGTAAACTGCATCAATACGCTTATCATTGGCATTATATAAAGAAACCTCTAGACCATTATACCGCTTTAGTAGCTGTAGACGTTCTTGATGAAGCTGTTCTGTAATCACAGAAAATCTTGATATTAAGCTTCCAAAATAAACCCACCTTTTAATACAGAAAGATAAAAGTTCTTTAGAGATTACAATTCCAGCGGCTATTTGCACCCATTTTTTTGATGGTAGAGAAAAAAACCTTCCAGCAATAGCATAGCTAGCTCCAAAAAGAGTTAAGATTGATAGAGATATTTTATAACACTTATAGTGAAAACGCGTTTTATCTAAATCGTTTACCCCTCCTTGATACTTAAAGTATCTGGGTACTAGTGCCTCTTCATCTTGTAAATTAACAGACTGACTTAAGTCTGATAATTTAGTGACATTAGCACTAGAAACTCCTTCTGAACTTAATATAGCCATTGACTTCTCCTCTCTATAGCATGGTGATGCTTATTGATATGCACAAAACGGCATGACTCCTCGAGCTTCCTTATAACAGATAGATAAAAAAGTTAAAGAAATTTCAACGTATGCGTGCCTTGTCTGCACTTAATATAGCTTTAATATTTTTTTGCTGTTTATCAGAAAACTTCTTCCACTCTATATTACGCGGATTTTGAAAATAAGCCATAGAAGGCGTTATAGGATTTTCTACCTTAGAAAAGAGAGGGGTAAAAAGCAGAAAAAATAGGCTAAAAAGCAAA
>JAACFD010000258.1 GCA_009937555.1 Chlamydiales bacterium
TCATCGGACCTTCTTCAGCTAAAGGCTCTGCTTTATCTGCGTCCATCATCGGACCTTCTTCAGCTAAAGGCTCTGCTTTATCTGCGTCCATCATTGGACCCTCTTCAGCTAAAGGCTCTGCTTTATCTGCGTCTGCCGATTTCTCATCACTTACAGGTTCTTCTTTAGATTTATCTTCCTCTTTCTCTTCACTAGTGTCAGCTCTCTCTAAATCTTGACTCTCTTCTTCAAAACCAATAAATTCTCCAGATGCTGCTGTTGCAACATCTACTCCTCCCTCTGGAGTAATAGGCATACCAAACTTCTCAGCTAGTTGACTCATGTCCACTTCAATTTTCTCTAAACGAACAGTATCACCTGAAATATTAGCTCCATTGTTACCTGCTGCAGGATCTGATGCTATCATTGCTGATTTTCCTGAAGCAATATTCTGTACAACAGCTTGAGAGTGTACAACCTGACCATTAATAGTTTCTGGTACTAAGACAAAATTTAAATCTCCACCAGGTTTTACATTACCTTGTCCAAAAGTTCCTTTAAAAGATACTTTTGCACTTTTTGTTGAGACAGAGTAGTTATGGTGATCATCTGTTTTGGAAACTTTTTTAACCATAACAGCAAAGTCACCTTCCTCCACATCAATATTAGCATCAACTAAGCCATCAGACTTCTCTAGATACTGATCTAAAGTCATTCGCCCATTACCTGTTAAGCGAATCATAGAGCCATCTAAGAAGTTAATTTGAATAAGGGAAAGATCATCAGTTACAATAGTATCGCCTTTAAATAATCTAGACTTGATCTTTAGGGGAAAACGATCTTTGTCTGAGTCTTCTGCAAAAGCTTTACCTTTAACAAATAATACTACCGCAATATTACCTTCACCTTGCCTTAACATTTGTTTATCACCAACACTGGCAAGTAATGATCCCTCATCAAAAGCTAAGCGGTTGTCCGCCTCTAGCATTTGATCTAAAAATGGATTGAATATTACAGCAGCTATTACAATAAAGCATGCAGTAAAATAACGATTAAAAAACATAAACATCTTCCCCTTGTGTCTATTTATGTATAATTTTTATTGATCTTGACTAACTCAAACTAAGTTAAATTAAGCTCTACTCTTTTTTGGTCCCAAATGCGCCAATCACTTTATGAGTTGAGTTAGTAGCCCCAAATGACCCCGAACTCTCGATAGCATACTTACTATCATTTCCAAAGAATTGCCCTTTGTATGTTCCTGTTCCACTAGGAGTAGCCCCTCCTATCCCTAATTTTGCTGAACCATTATATGGTAGCCCATTAGTCAGTTTGTCTAAGCTACCTGCTTCTAGCTTTACTTGGGCATTCCCAAGATTAATAGTTCCTCCAGTAATGGTCTCTGATGAGAAATTTACCTGGATCTGAGCATTACCTGATCTAAATTCAGACTGATTAGTACTCAAGTCAAATAAGTTACCCATCGCGCTACCAGAGTAATTAACTACATTGTTTGCCGATGCATGTGCTGCATATCCTGCAGGGTCTGTTAAATCTTTAACCATACCACCACCAAACATACCAAATGCTTCAAAATGATTACTTGGATTAGCATCTTCAGTTAATTCTGAGCTCCAAATACCCCAAATTAGATACTCATATTCTTCTAAACCTGGAAGAGCTGTGATAACAGTCTTTCCATCTACTTTTGTGTAGCCTGAAATATCTGGAGTAAAAATATCTTGTGCCCCAGCATCCATTGGAATATAAAAAGCATCTTTATCAATAAATAAGTTATCACTTGTAGATGCTGCTAAGAAGTCACCTTCAAAAATAACCTCATCATTTTCATCTTTGATGGTAAATTTATCTAAGTACAGTGCCATGGTATCTGTATCCGTGTCTTCGTTAGTATGGGTAGCATCCCCCCACTTAACCACAACTTTAAATACTTCTGCATCATCAGCAATAGGGTCTGATGCAGCATCCGCTTCCCATGTAGCAAGCGGAGAGGCGTACAAGCTATCATTGCTTTCATAAAAATCAAAAAGTGCTTGTATAGTATCGTGATCTTCTAATTCTGCTTCAGTATCTAAACGAATGGCTTGAACATTACCATTTGTAAAATCAAACTCTTCAGTAATCCACTCATCAAAATCTGAAACATTTGAATAAGTCTTCGCTTCAGTTGCTAGCATATAAAACTTACCTGCACTATCTTTTGCATAAAGAATAATTTTTAAAGGTAGTGCATTAGTAGTAGCATTAGTTGTATCAGCTGAATTAGCATCACCTATCTTTTGAATTACGTTCTTTGCATTGATTGTGTAGGAATAACTAATATCTTTTAACTTTGCGCTTATATTGTTAATTTCTGCAGAGTAACGCTGCAGAGTAGAGTTAGCGTCACCAGAATCATAATCAGAGTAAAGAGTCAGAACTTCTCTTTCTTCAGATTGTGAAATATCTGTATTAGTCGCTGTAATATTCCCATATACAGGTTTTGATGTATCAATTAGATGTAGCGCTACATCTAAATCTTGTACATTGTTAGAATCAGTATCCTCTTTCCATCTTTTTTCCAGATCAATTTTATTGCCTGATTCTGCAATATCACTAACTAAATCTCCTGTAGCTTTATTTACTAAAACCCCGTGAACAAAACCTGTTGTAATCACAGGATTTTCCTCTATAGCACCTTCTCTTACTTTAGCTGCTGCTGCAACTCCATAAACCGCTTGGTCAACATTAGCCGTAGTTGTATGCTCTCTTTGGAAAGAGTAAAATAAACTCTCAGCTTCATCAGAGGCAAAAGCTCCGACAAACTCACTATCAGGAAAACTTGCAATAGTACTATTTAAAGGCTCTTTCTGGAACATTTCAGTATGAAATTGAGCTCCTAAATTAATCACACTCCATTTATTTCCAGTAAACCCAAAATGCTCTCCACCAGCTTCGCTACCATTAAGATCTACCGTT
>JAACFD010000259.1 GCA_009937555.1 Chlamydiales bacterium
ACCCTTATTAGATTAAAAATAGCCGCCTAATTTCTTAGCGCGCTTAAAATAATTTTAACAGATCAAGAAAAATTTTACATCTGCATTTTTTAGTTTATTCACCTTTCTTTTTCAAGAGCTTTTACTTAAAGCGTAAAAGTAAGAAAAGTCTCATCATAGCAACCACTTAGGTAAGCAAGTGAGATCTCACTAATATATCTTTACCCCGCAAAGCGCTTTAGCGTCTAGAGCCTAAAGGTATTTAAAGCTAAGTATATTAATCACAATGCCTAAAAGAATACTCTTTTAGCTAGGCTAAGTTAAGCTTCTTCGAGCAGCTGCCAAAACTGTAAGAACTCTTGCACTTCTTTGGTGATAAGCTCTAACAAATCAGAGTTGAAAAACACTCCACCAACTTGAATATCATTGTAATTCAAGTTCTCTGTTGTAAGCTGCTCCTTATCCATATTAACTAAAAAGGGACGCAAAAAGCTTTTAATAGGAGTTCTTCCTTTACCTGTAGCTACAGCATAAGCTCTAGGTGCATGCTCATATCGCTTATCATATAAAAGATAGTTTTTTGAACTCATCCCATATTCATCAGCTAGGGCATCTAAAAATTCACTGATCTCTTTGCAAGGCTTTATAACCTGCAAGCAATAAGAGTTAATCTTCTTCTCCTTTTGGATCACCTCATTAATCACTTCCCCTACTCCCTTAAGAGATACCTCTTTACTCTGCTTTAGAGTAAAAACATCACTATCTTTAAAAACATCTTTCATAATCAAAACCAGCCTCTTGCTGCCAAAAGTAAAAGGCCAAACGATATAAATATTGAGTGCTTAAAGACAAGCAAAAAGCTTGAGCTAGTAGATTGTTTTTTATTTTTTAAGATGCTTTTGAGCAACAAGCTTTAAAGCTTCAAGCTCAGCTTCTGTCAACATACTAAAGTAGCGCTTTTGCTTGTTTGGAGAGATAGTTCCTTCATTTTGATAGGAAAATTTAATGTATAAGTCTATTAGACGATCAGGAATATCTACTATATCTTGAATATCTTTTTTCATTTGATCATAACAACTTATAAACTCTAGCTCATTTTTAAACTCTGTATCAATAGTCTTTTCTACACAAGCGTAGAGAAATTCACAAATTTCCGTATAATCAAAATACTGGTAATAGACCTTACTTTCTTGTTTAACTACCAACTCTCCATCTTCTTTTAAATCATAGTCTGTTATGCATTTTAAAAGAGGGTATGAAAAGCTCTCTAAAGCTTTATCATAAGCTTTATGATTTTTTAAGATAGTAGCTGAAATAGGAAAAATTACTCCATCAGGATTGAACCTTTTTTTACTAAGAACATAATGAATTAAAAAGCGATGAATCCTACCATTTCCATCTTCAAAAGGGTGGATAAAGACAAATGCAAATGCTACAATAGCAGCTGAAATAATTGCAGGGAGTTCTGATTCTAAAGCATTTTCAACAACACTTTCAAAAGCCCCCATTAAGCCATTTACATCTTCTGGTTTGGGACATATATAATGAAGCTTAGCTTGTGTAATATCAATAAGCTCTCCCACATAGTTCTGAAAACCTCTAAAGTCATTTGCCTTAAAACGTGAGTCTACAATCACTTGTTGTAAACTCACTAAAGTCTCTTTATCAACTTTCTCTATAGAACTAGCCTTTTGCAATAACTCAATAAATCTAAAAGACCTATCCCTATCAGGCCTTTCTCGTTCTATTTCGTATGATGACATTGTCTCTTTTGTATATAAATAGCTCATTGCCCTAGATACAACTTTCTCATCATACTTGAGCAAAAGTTCTTCTGCTTTTATATCTAATTTTTTCTCTTCATAATTGAGTAAAGCTTTAGTTTTACGAACAAAAGGACAAAACTCAAAGCTTCCAAGCATGTTATTCTTTAGGCGATGCCTTTTGCTCACTCTTTCATGAGCTGTATAGTACATCTTAGAGTCTAGAAGAGAGAAGTACTCTCCTTTTTTAGCATCGTCTATAGGTAGCTTTAGCTCAAGTAACTCTTCATATAAGTACCAAATTATTCTTGAGTACTTACCTGTAGGCGAGGCTAAAATATACTCTTGAATTAACAAAGGATCTATCTGCTGAAAAAAAAGCTTTAAAATAGGAAAGTTATACCCTTCATGTTTAATAGCAAACTCTACATGTTTCAGTAAGCTCTCACCTGAGCTTATTGCATAACTCTCAGGATAGATATGAATTTCTAAGCCCTCTCTATCCTCAACTACTTTTTGCTTCTTTTTTCCAATGTAACTCCAGCGAAAATGAGGTATAACTTTTAAATCAAAATGGGCAACCATATAGCTATAGCCAACAGGTTCAGAATCAAAGATAAAAGCTGGTAGCACCATAAAATACCTACTGTGTAAAACGCTAACTTTTCCTTATTTTCGCAAAAAAACACTAACTTTTCACTATTTTTCTAAAAAAACACTAACTTTTGGCCGTTTTTTTAGAAAAACGCTAACTTTTCACTATTTTCGCAAAAAAACACTAACTTATTTGCAGAAAGTTATTCTTTCAGCGCAGTCGATGAAAAGCTCGCTAGACCATCCCTCTATAAGCCGCTTATCTTGTATAAACCTTATAATATCTTCTTTTGCTCTATCAATATCCAATGAATCAATCTTTCTCTTTAAAAGGCCCTGTAAAATTTCTGGAGTTAAAGGCTCTTTAGTTTCGTAGTGACCAGTTTGTCTCATCTTATTCTCCAGAAATTGGTAGTTAACCTTAATTTTCTTTTGAACAAACCAGAGCATATCAAACCAGTCTCTACCTTTTATTCTATTGCCCCACTCTCTACACAAGACAGCATGAAGCTTACCCGCAAATAAAGAGGGTAAATCAAGAGTCTTAATAAAGAATGGAATAGGACTAAAAACCCCTTTACTCTCGGTATCGAAACCAGATGAG
>JAACFD010000260.1 GCA_009937555.1 Chlamydiales bacterium
GCTTTTTTGGGACTTAAATGATCGTCGCGATGGCATTATAGTTAGAATGTGTGATCCGGGTGAAGTATAAAATCTTTTTTTAAAAAAAAGATTTTATTTCTTTTCAAAAAAAAACATCTCATCTATGTTTCCTACGGAGTTTTAGTAAAGAAACTTTATATACAAGGAGTCATAAATGGAAATTTCAACTATTGATAGCACTGTAACAACAACAATCCCTAGTCCTTCAGAGGAGAAAGATAACAGTTCTCATAGAGAAGTTGTTGAACTAGCTGCAAACTCATTCAAACAACTTGCTTCAGATCACGAAGAAGTTTCAGAGTGTATGTGCGATAAGAAAATAGACATCAGAAAGCCTCTTGAAGTAGAAGAGCCAATCGAAGATCGCAATGAAGAAGAAACTGAATCTGTAGACGAAGCTCAGCAGTTATAAGCTTTAGGAGTACGATATAAATGCGTATTGATTCAGAAATACTAAGCCCTATTCTTTTTGATAAGACCTCTGCTGAATTAGAGGAGCAATCTAGCGCTACTCCAGTAACAGTTTTAGCAAAAGATAATATTGCCACTACACTAGAATCAAGTGCAACACTTGAAAATAGAGTGATTGAGGTTCAAAAAGAATCCGCTGAGCTAGGCGATAGTAATGTCGCAGGCTTTAATCAACAGAAAATGGAGATGATTGATACCGCTATTTCTGCACTACAATCTACTCGTGATGGGAGAATGCTAAGTTCTTATCCTTTAATAGGAAATAAGAATGTAGTAGCTGTTTTATCAGAGTTGAAAGCTCGTGTGGAAAATGATAGTGATGGTCTACGTTTTCAATTGCAAAATGGAGCTGAGCTTGAAGCTGCTCATGCTAAACTTTTTGCTTCTGAGGATGGCTTTATGCAACTTTTAGCTAGCATTCAAGACGAAGAGAGTCGCCCTAAAGGGATGATCCAGCAATTAGCTTTTTTTAATAAATTAAAAGCTGCTGCTGCCACTCTTGAAAATGCAAGAAAGGACTGCATTGCTTAAGCTAATTTTAGTAGCAGGCTAAAACAATTAGTCTGCTACTTCTTTTGGAAGCTCTTTATTTAAGTGATAGTATGAAGGGCTTTTACTTTCAATAACTCCACCCCCAAGACACTTTTCACCCTGATAAAAGACAACTGACTGCATAGGTGCAATCGCTCTTTGAGGGGTATCAAAGATAACTCGGACAGCTTGGTCATTATCCGTGAATAAGCGTGATGACTGACCCTCTTGCCTATAGCGAATCTTAGACTCTACTAATGCGCCATCTTCAAGGGAGTAATTTTCATCAACCCAGCTAATATCTTTAGCAATTAGCTCATCTGAAAATAGGCCAGGGTGCGCACCCCTTTCTACAAAAACAACATTCTTCTGGATGTCTTTACCTACCACGTACCAAGGCTCACCTTCTCCACCCAGGCCAATACCTTTTCTTTGGCCTATTGTATAGTAAGAAATGCCCTGATGAGTACCTAAAATTTCTCCTGATAGTGAGCGAAACTCTCCAGGGGTATCTTTGATGTAGCGCTCTAAAAAAGGAGCAAATTTTCTCTCACCAATAAAACAGATACCGGTACTATCTTTTTTATGACTAACCGCTAGCTTTTGTGACTCAGCTATTTTTCGAACCTCTGACTTTAGATAGCCTCCAAGAGGAAATAGGACCTCTTTTAAAATAGCAGACTTTAGTGTGTAGAGAAAATAGCTCTGGTCTTTAGATTTATCTGCAGCTTTATGCAATTCATAAGAGCGGTCAGTAGGCACTATTTGCGCATAGTGACCTGTTGCTAAAAAATTAGCTCCAAGTTGTTTAGCTTTGTTGAAAAAGTGCTTAAACTTGATCTCTTTATTGCATAAAATATCAGGATTAGGGGTAAAACCCTTTTGATAACCTTCTACAAAATCCTTAAAGACATTCTCACGGTATTCTTTCACAAAGTTAACAGTGTAGTGGGGGATATCAATTTGCTTGCAGACTTTAACCACATCTTCAAAGTCTTCCTCTGAAGTGCAGGCTATATCTCCACTAGTCTCCTCTGGCTCTTCCCAGTTTTTCATAAAAAGGCCAACAACTTGGTAGCCTTGCTCTTTAAGTAGGTAGGCAGCTACAGAAGAGTCAACTCCTCCTGACATACCTACCACTACTGTTTGCTTATTTTTGTGTACTGCAGCAGACATGGCTTATTGATTAAGTTGTTCTTGAAAGAAGTTTAACAAACCAGAGATCGGTAGACGCTTTTGTTCCATTGTATCTCTGTCTCTTATAGTAACGCAATTGTCTTCTAAACTCTCATAGTCAACTGTAACACAGTATGGAGTACCCAGTTCATCTTGTCTACGGTAGCGTTTGCCAATACTTCCTGAAACGTCGTATTCACAAGTCCAGATACTCTGCAATTTATCAAAGATCTCTTTAGATAAATTAAGTAAATTCTCTTTTTTCATAAGAGGGAAGACGGCAACTTTTACGGGAGCAAGTTGAGGTTTAAAGTGAAGCACCACTCGGCTATCTCCACCTTCTAGTTGCTGCTCTTCATAAGCATCACATAATACAGCAAGTACACTACGGTCTACTCCAAAGGTAGGTTCTAGAACGTGAGGGATCCACTTAGTCTTATTCTCTAAATCGTGGTATTCCATCTTTGCACCGCTATGCTTAGCGTGTTGCGATAAGTCAAAATCAGTACGATAAGCCAAGCCATATAGCTCTGATACACCAAAGGGGAAGCGGTACATAACATCTACAGTTCTTTTTGAATAATGCGAAAGTTTCTCCTGTGGGTGTTCATAAAAGCTTAAGTTATCTTCAGATAGACCCAAGTCTTTTGACCAGTTGAACATATCACTTTGCCACTTTTCAAAATGCTCTTCCCAGCTATCTTCTTTGATAAAGTACTCAATTTCCATTTG
>JAACFD010000035.1 GCA_009937555.1 Chlamydiales bacterium
GTTACTATCTGAAAGCAAAAAAACTTTTTCAATCTTTGGAAGGTCTTTTCTAATTAGATAAGGAAGGGATTTTGTAACAGGTTCTACAATCTTTATATTTTCCATATATACTAAGTGTTCCTCAGTCTGTTTGATAAAATGGGGACTGTATAAAAAAACAAGGGTCCCGGTTTATTAATTTGGCCCCTAATTCTAATATTTTTCTTGCTTCACAGCAATAAATATAACCCATTCCAAGCTCTTCCCTTTTTAGCAACTTATTATCAATCATGGCTTGTTTAAACGGTGTATGACGATACTCTACTTTACCAAGGTGTCTGACAAATGCAAAAAAAGGACCTTCTACCTGCTTATTATTATAGAACACAGGAGTAAAAAAAGTTTTGTGATAGAAATAACTAACGCCAACAAGTTGTTCTATGTGGTGGATAAAGGTCATTGCTTTTCCTGGGTCAGCTCCCAAGAAGATAATTTTTCCATTTACTTCACACAAGCGGTCAAAAGGAGTATTATAACCAAATGCACACCTGCTTACTTCTCCGCAAAGAGATTTAGGATCTTTTCCAATAGCTGAAAATGAAAATAAAGGGTGAAGGGAACGAAAGCTATCTTTTTGTTTACGGATATACTCAGAAAATATATCTAACTCAGAGGGTGTTGATTCATAATAGAAAGGTTTATTGGAACGAGCATAGTTGTACGAAAAGCTTGGGACCATTAAGTTGCCATTGGGGATAGAACCTAAAATAGTACTGGAGATTGCTTCTAAATATTCTGTATGCTTTAATTTTCCTTTTAAAAGCCCTAGGGTTGACAGATCAGAATGGACAAGTAACTGTGAATTTCTTTCTACCCCTAGTTTTTTGAGGCAGCTAGAAAGTTCTGATGTGGTAAAAAAATACATAAGTGTCATCCTTTTGGAAATTTGTTTATAATTATATCAGAAATATAATGGCAAGAAAGTTATTAGAAAACCAAAGTATAAGAAGTTGTTTTCCAGCTCCTTTTGATTCTAAACGGCACTTATTTCCTCTACCTTCTAGAGGAGTTAAAAAGCCAGGGGAATGTCTGGAAAAAGAGAAGACAAGCTTCCAGAAAAAATTTCAGGTCTCTGTTGAGTGGGTTCGCATTTTATATACAAATAAGTTGCCCTGGTTTAGACCCTCAGCTGTTTCTATTAGAGAAAATCGCTTAAATACATGTGTTTTTTTGGGTGAGTCATGCCGAAATAGAGCTATAGATAAAGGCCTTGAGGAGGTTGTTCATCATGAATTTATCCATTTATGTCGGCAAAGAATCTTAGGAGACACTAGTTTTGAAGAAATGCTAGCGTATTTTTATATGAATAGCTTTTGGAAAAGACTAATAGCCCCTGTTGTGTTTTCTAAATCTATTCAAGTGTTACTTTCAGCTGCTCTTATACTTTTTTGTTTTGTTGATTTTTCCTTTGGTTTACAAGATGCTTTTTTAGTTAAGTTATTTGCTTCGCTATTTATAGTTCTATCCCTTCAAGCTCAATACTTTTCCTTATTCTTTCTTAAAAATAAGCTTAAAAGAGTTTTAAGGGATGGTCTGAACGTGGATGCTTTGCTAATACGTTTAACCCAGGAAGAGATTGCATTGTTTTCTAAATTATCTAGAGAAGAGATAAGTAAAGTCGCTTGTTCGTGGAGCTTAAGGCACTTTAGATGGGAGGGGCTTTACAGGAGTTTTTTTAGTTAAATTTTTTTCTTTGAGAGGTGTTGCCTATGTTCAACTCTCTTCGATATTTTGCCACTGTACGCCTTGCACAAGGGATTCCTTGCTCGTTTAGCATATTTGATATAGCCTGATCGGATAAAGGCTTAGACTTATTCTCTTGATCGATTATTTCTAATAAGGTCTTTTTTACTGTATGAGAGGAAATATCCTCTCCTTGGTCGGTAACAAAAGAGTTGGTAAAAAAAGATCTTAAAGGTTTTAGGCCTCTTAAACAGCTAGCATATTTATTAGCAACAGCTCTGGCTATTGTTGACTCATGCAGCTCTAATTCTTGTGCAACTGTTTTCATTGTTAGGGGGGTTAACTTACCTGATTCTGAAGTTAAGTAGCTGTGCTGTTTTTCTGCTAAAAGTTCAGCTATTTTTTTAAGGGTGTTATTTCTATGGTGAATATTTTGCAAGAGCCACTTCCCTGATGAGATTTTTTGTAGGATATACTCTTTGGTCTCTTTATCTACGCTCTGATCTTCAAGCATGGTTAGGTACTTGCTATTGATTTTCAAGAAAGGGATCTCTTCCTCATTTATTTCAACTCTTAAGCTAGCCCCTTCACTAACAAAATAAACGTCAGGTGTAATATAGGAGCTTTTCTCTTCTAGAAGGAAATTACCAGGATGGAAGTCAAGCTTTGCAATATCTTTTTCAATTGCTTCCATTACTTTTGGCAGGCTTTTTTTTAGTTTCTTAGCTATTTGAGGAATCTTGTTGTGTAATAGTTCCTGATAAAATTCATCAACAATTCTGAAAGCAAGAGTATCTTTCTTTTTTAAGCAGCTTAACTGAATTAAAAGGCTTTCTTGAAAATTTCTTGCCCCTACCCCGAAAGGTTCAAAAGTTTGTATAACTTTGAGAATGCTTTCTAACTTCTCTTCAGAGGTGTCTTCTAGGGCTGCAATTTCTGCCAGGGAGGAGGAGAAAAAACCTTGTTTATCTAGGTTGCCAATAATGATCTCTGATAAGTGGAGATCTTCAGTTTTCTCAAAAACTTCATGAGCTTGTTTTGTTAGGAATGTAAATAAAGAGGTGCTTCCTTGAATAGAGTTTATTTGGTGAGCCTGAAGCTTTTCCTCTTCTGCTGTTTTTTTTGTCACAAAGCCTGACTGTTCTATCATTTGATCGCCAAACTCTTCTCCTAACTTCTGTAGAACTTCAAAATCACCTTCATCAAGATGAATTTCTTCAACTTCCTCTAAATCTTTTTCTTCTTTACTATCTTGCGGGGCTTTTACTTCATCAGAGTGATGAGCATCTGATACCTCTAAAATAGGGTTATTCTCTAACTCATTATTGATGATAGAATTTAGCTCTAAAACAGGAAGCTGCAAGAGGTTAATAGCCTGTTGCATTTGTGGAGACATAATGAGGCGCTGTGTCTGCTTTAAACTCTGCGACTGCTTTTGATTTATATTTATAGAAAAGGACGGCGCCATCTAAACCTCCCCAGGTTTATTGAAGTAAATGTAAATCCCTAATTAAGAGAAAGATAAAGGTGACATGGAATGCCTCCTTACTCGTATTATAAGGATTTATTTTAAAAAGTAAAAAAAAAAGCGTTTTAGGCGCAATAGAACAAATTAGGTTATTTTGTAATAGCCTGTATAGGAGCGTATTGAGCAAGCAGTTTTTTTTGACTATTGTCTCTGAGGAAGCGAATTTGATAAATAACTCCCATACTACCCTCACTTACATTCTCAATAATACCTTCACCAAAGTCTTTATGGCGAACTCTATCTTGAATGTTTAATGATGGAGTTGATGAAGGAGATGAAGGTTCTTCCTTCTGCTCACTGGTGTTATTGCTTACATCAAACTGATCTGGAGACTCATAAGGTAAGAAAACTCTTTTTATACAGTCTGCTGGTAGCTCTTTTAAAAAGCGGCTTGGCCTCATTCTTCTTTGGCTTCCCCATAAAAAGCGAAACTTTGAAGCGCTTAGGTATAGCCTTTCTTCAGCTCTAGTTATACCTACGTAGCAAAGCCGTCTCTCTTCTTCAAGGGCAGCTTCAGAGTCAAAGGAGTTGATATGAGGGAATAGTTCTTCCTCTAAACCACAAATAAAGCTCGTGTTAAACTCTAGTCCCTTACCATTATGGATGGTCATTAAACTAACTTTTTCTGTTAGCTCAGCACTTTCTTCATCAAGAGCTCCTCTCAAAGAAATTTCCTCTAGGAACTGATGCAGGTTGCACTCTGCTTCCATGAAGTCTTTTTCAGCACCTTTTGCAACTAGTTCTTCCAAGTTTGCTTTCTTATCCTGAAAGGTATCAGGATCTCCCTTTAGAAGTTCTAGATAACCCGTCTCAGAGATGACTGTTTCAATTAGAGCTTGCATTTGCGTGTTGTCTGTTAATGCCTGGAGTTTATTAATAAGGCTGGCGTAGTGGTTAAGTCCTTCAATCTGTCTTTTACTTAGCCTGATTTGGTGGTCTGAGAAAGGTAAAGAGCATAGCTGCTGAATTGCTTGTAAAAGGGACAAGTTTTTCTTTTGTGCAAAAGCTGTTATTTTTTGGACAGTCTGGTCTCCCAGCCCTCTCTTAGGGATATTAATAGTTCGTTTGAATGCAACTAAGTCATTGCCTGTTAGTGTAAATTTTAAGAAGGCAAGGATATCCTTTATCTCTCTTCTCTGATAAAAAGAGATTCCTCCAATGATCTGGTATGGAATGTTTTCTGAAAGCAGCTGATCTTCGAGAACCCTTGATTGGAAGTTTGTCCGGTAGAAAATAACCATGTCATTTAGTGACAACTGCCTTTTAGCTTGAAGAGATTGTATTTTTTTTATGATAAATGAAGCTTCATCTATCTCATCCTTAGCAATAAACAGGTGGATAGGTTCCCCTTGACCTTTTTGTGACCACAGGTTTTTTTCTAGGCGGTTACTGTTTTGCTCAATCAAAGTATTTGCTGAGTTTAGGATATTTTCTGTGCTTCGGTAGTTTTGTTCTAGTTTGATTAGCTTAGCGTTAGGGTAGTCTTTTTGAAACCTAAGAATATTTTCTATATTAGCCCCTCTCCAGGAATATATAGACTGATCCGGGTCGCCAACAACAAAGAGGTTTTGTCTTTTTTCAACCAGTTTTTTTGCTATAAGGTACTGTGACTGGTTAGTATCTTGATACTCATCAATTAGAAGGTATTGCCATTTATTCTGATAGTGCTCAAGTACCTCTGGGTACTCTTTGAAAAGCTCTACAACTAAATATAATAAGTCGTCAAAGTCTAAGGCATTGTAATCTTTAAGTAGGGTTTGGTAGGTGTTAAATATTTGCTCAAAGTGTTTATTAATAAATGGATGATCATACTGCTGAACAAAGTCCTTAGGGGAGGTCATGTTGTTTTTTAGTTTAGAGATGAGCCCTTTTATAGCTTTGGGCTTCATTTCTTTACTAGTAATCTCTAGCTGATCTAAAACCTCTCTAATGAGTTTTAAAGTGTCTTCCTCATCATATATTGTAAAGTTTCTACTGTACCCATCTAGTAGGTGTAAAGACTCTTTTAGTATATTAACTCCCAGGCTGTGAAAGGTGCAGATAGTGACATAGCTAGAGGTGAGTGACTGTACACGAGTTTTCATTTCTCCTGCAGCCTTGTTGGTAAATGTAACAGCTAAGATTTGTTCGGGTGGGACACCTTTATGAATAAGGTTTGCAATTCTTTGTGTAACAATTCGTGTTTTCCCGGATCCAGCTCCAGCTAGAACAAGTAGTGGGCCATCAATATGGGTTGCTGCTTCAAGTTGTTCGTTGTTAAGGGAATGCTGACTCATTTTACGGTGCCTTTTATCTTTTCGAGAAAAAAATTATAGCTTATGTTTGTTATGAAAGTCCAGCTTATTAAGAAACAAAACAGAGAATTGATAAGACAATTAAAGTATTTTTATAAATCACACCATATACTATATAAATGTAGTACTTTATCCATCAAACTTAAGGTAGAATCCTCTATGGATGCCGTTATTTTCGGATCAGGACACTTAGCTTGCCACTTAGCCTCAACTTTTTCAAAAGAGGGAGGAAACGTAACGCTGTTAGATAGTAAGCAAGACAGGCTAGAGCAAATTTCTCAGGAGATAGATGTTGCTGTGGTTTATGGCTCAGGGACAAACTGGCAGGTTTTAGAAGAGCTTTTAGAAAACTCATGCGACCTTTTTATTGCCTTAACAAGAGATGATGAAACAAATTTGGTAGCTTGTCACATTGCTAAAAGCCTTGGTTTTCCTAAGACTATAGCAAGAGTGAGAGAAAAGTTTTACCTTGATGGTGTTAGAGTGAACTTCAGTCGTCTTTTTCAAGTGGATCACCTAATAAGTCCGGAATTACTTGTTGCACAGAATATTGTTAGCAGTGTGTTTAGTTTAGCTTCTTTAGCAATGGAAAGCTTTGCTCAAGGAGCTATTATGATGAGAACTTTAGTGGTTCCTGAAAAATGGAGGCAGAGCGAAAAGAAAATGTATGAGCTCAACCTACCTAAGAATTTAATGGTTTCTTTGGTAAATAGAACTTCAGGGAAGTCTAAAGGTAGTATCATTTTTCCACACGGGCAAGATCATCTCCAAGCATTTGATGAAGTCACTTTTATAGGTGAAACAGAAAGTATTGCTAGCTTGCATGAATGGTTTGGGCTAAAGCAAAAGCAAGTTCGTAGTGTGGTAATTTTAGGCGGATCACTTGTGGCTAAACATACAGCTACACTTTTGATAAAAAAGGGAGTGAGTGTAAAAATAATTGAGAAAGATTATCAAAAGTGTATCCAGCTAGCTCAAGATTTACCTCTAGTAACAGTAGTTCATCAAGATGGACTAAGCCCTGCTTTTCTGGAATCTGAAAAAGTACATTTATGTGATGTTTTTGTAGCGTGCACAAGAGATGACCAGGTTAATATAATGGGGGCATTAGTAGCTAAAGAAATAGGGTGTGAAGATACAATTGTATCTATATCAGATATAGCTCTAAAGCCTTTACTGAAAAAACTGGGGATTACTGGAACCGTTTCTCCAAGGCTGAAAGCAGAGAATAAAATTTTATCAATTGCCCATGAAAAAAGTGTTGCCTCAGCTGTGTCCCTTTATGAAAATCAAGCTGAAATATTTGAGTTAAAGGTTTCTGCAAGCTCAGCACTTGTTGGAATACCTCTTAGAGAGCTTGGACCTCTTTTTCCTCAGGATTTTCTTATTGTAGGTATACAAAATAAAGGCAGAGTAATGATAGCAAATGGAGGTAGTGTTATATCTCCTGGGGATACTGTTATTGTAATTAGCTCCCCAAAACACCAAAAAGAAATACAAAAGATATTTTGATATGTGTTTTAGAGAGATTTTTAAGCTTTTAAGTAGTTACCTGAATTTTTTAGGCCTAATACTTTTAGTTCCTTTTTCTGTTTCTTTGTATTTTCAATTTTTTACTTCAAGTGAAGCTCATCCTCAGGATCATTCAAGCCTTGCTTTTCTAGCTACCATTATCATCACATTTCTTCTAGCCTATGCTTTCAAATTTAGGTTTTCCAAACATGAAGAACGTAAAGTTTATAGAAGAGAAGGGCTTATTTTAGTTGCCTTGATTTGGCTTTTTACAGGCTTTGTAGGGGCTCTTCCCTTTTATCTCAGTGGGACATTGAGCAACCCTGTAGACGCATACTTTGAGTCTATTTCAGGGTTAACAACAACAGGAGCTTCTGTTTTAAGTCCCAAAGCATATGACCCTGAAAGTGGTCAAGAAATGCCTATAGTAAGGAAAAGCTCAGTAGCCCCTTATGCAGAATACCGATACTATGGAACGGTAGCTCCTGTAAAAGATCCTAAGAGTGATACTAAAATGATAGAAGGTGTTGAAGCTGTGGGAAAAGCTCTTCTCTTTTGGCGTAGCTTAATGCAGTGGCTAGGAGGTATGGGGATTGTTGTTCTCTTTGTAGCAGTCTTGCCTGCCTTAGGTGTTGGAGGAAAGGTTTTATATTCAGCCGAGGTGCCAGGTCCAAATAAAGGAGGGGTGACCCCTAGAATTAAAGAAACGGCGTCTAAACTTTGGAGGCTTTACCTTTCTTTAACACTTTTTCAGGTTTTTTTATTGTATTTCACTAATGATCAGGTAGGTTGGTTTGATGCTATAACCGTGAGTTTTTCCAGCATATCAACAGGCGGTTTTTCGGTTAAGAACCAGAATATATCAGCTTATGGTAGCTATCATACAGAACTAATAGTTTTAATTTTTATGGTTTTAGGGGCCACTAATTTTAGTTTTTATTTTAACCTTATCAAACGGAAGTTTGCTAGAGCTTTTACAGCTGAAATGGTGGTTTATATTCTTTCAATTCTTATTGGTGGTCTTGTAATAGCTTGCTATATTTATGGAGATTCAAATACCTACTTGAATGGGGATTTACAAACCCTTGGATGGTTTGATAGCTTAAGGTTGGGAGTTTTTCAGCTTGTTTCAGCTCAAACTTCAACAGGGTTTGTAACTACCAACTATGATTCTTGGCCTTATGCATGCCAGCTCTTGATGCTAGTTGCTATGTACTTTGGAGGAATGTCAGGGTCTACTGGCGGGGGGATTAAAGTTATTCGCTATGTAATGATTTTTAAGATTATCCAAAATAAGGTGGAGAAGATATATCGACCAGAGACAACTAAAGGAGCTGTTTTAGAAGGTCGTGTAATTGATGGTCAAGCCAGCTTAACCGTTCTGATCTATTTTGCTATTGTAATTGCCTTCTCTGCTCTTGGCACGTTATTATACACTCTTGATAATATTGACCTTGAAACAGCTCTATCAGTTAGTACATGTATGATAAATAATATAGGTATTGCATTTCGTTCTGCTGGACCGACAGAATCTTTTGCTTTTCTATCTAATTTCTCAAAAATTATTTCTATAATATGGATGCTTCTTGGACGCTTAGAATTTTTTGCTCTTCTTGTGTTGTTCACCCCTTCTTTTTGGAAAACGCGATAATGAAACTTTTCCATTTTGTCATTAATTTATCTTCAGATATTGATAAGGAAAAAATGCTCCTTTGTTTGCGCAAGTTAAATGCAACGGATTATTATTTCAGTGAAACTCATGAAGGAGAAGCTATTGGGGGAATGATTCCAGAAAAATTAGGAGTGAGAGAAGCTTTAGAAGGTCTTGGAAGGCTTAGCACTTTTGAAGAATTCAGTATTGATTGGCGGCAGCAATGGGGGACTGATGCGCATACCCTTGACTTAGGAGGTGGATTTCAAGAGGTAAAACTTTATCCAGGCCCAGGGTTTGGAGATAGTGCTCACCCAACTACTCAGTTGATGCTTGAGCTTATGAAAAAAGAGGTAAAGGAAAAGCGTCTATTAGATATTGGCTGTGGGTCTGGAGTTTTAAGTTGTTGCGCACTATCACTGGGAGCACAATTTGTTTATGCTATAGATATTGATCCCCTGGCTACCAAGCACTGCAAGAGGAATTTAGAATTAAATCGCTTTCCTTCTAGTCGCTATGAAGTAGGGGACAAACTTTTTAATGAAGCCCCCTTCTTAGAGGCTACTCTTTTAATAAATATGATAGAATCAGAGCAAAGACAAGTTTTTGATCTTTATAAAGGCTATCTTTCTCATTTGCAGACTGTCATTCTTTCAGGAGTGTTAAAAGAAGATTTAGCAGCTTATGATAAAAGGTTGCTCTCTAAGTATTTTAAGAGTTCAGAATGGAGAGAAGTAGAGGTTTTAGAGAAAGGAATTTGGGTAGGAAAGGTCATAAAAAAAGCCTAGTGCAACCAAAGTAACACTAGGCTTGTATTTAGCTATATGGCTAATAGAGAGTGAAGCAGCTTACATCATGCCGCCCATGCCTCCCATACCACCCATGCCGCCCATACCTCCCATGCCTCCCATGCCGCCTGGCATTTCTGGAGCAGAAGATTTAGGTGATGGCTTATCCGTCACAACAGCAGCTGTTGTGAGTAGTAAAGAAGCTACAGAAGAAGCGTTAGTTAAGGCGCTTTTGGTAACTAAAACAGGGTCAATTACACCAGCTTTTATTAAATCCTCAAACTTATCTGTTAAGCCATTGTAGCCAACAGATCCTTTCTCAGCGGCAACTTTTTCAACAACAACATTTCCCTCTTTTCCACAGTTATTCGCAATAGCGCAAACAGGGGCTGTTGCAGCTTGTCTGATGATATTAACACCTATTGCAGCATCTCCTGAGAGTTTTAAGTCATCTAGTGCGCTAGATGCTCTTAAAAGAGCAACTCCGCCGCCAGGAATAATTCCTTCTAAAACAGCTGCTCTAGTTGCATGAAGAGCGTCTTCGACTCTATCTTTCTTTTCTTTCATTTCAGCTTCAGTAGCAGCTCCAACATGGATAACAGCTACCCCACCAACAAGTCTAGCAAGTCTTTTCTCAAGATTTTCTTTTTCATAGTCAGAACTAGTGTTCTTGATTTCACTTCTAAGCTGCTGGGCTCTTTCTTCAATCGTTTTTTGATCTCCTTGGCCACTTACAACAGTGGTTTCATCTTTAGAGATTTTGATTGATTTTGCTTGGCCTAAGACTTCTGTACCAACTTCATCCAGCTTAAGGCCTGTTTCTTCAGTAACGACTGTAGCACCAGTTACGATAGCAAGATCTTGAAGCATAGCTTTCTTTCTATCTCCAAAGCCTGGAGCTTTTACTGCACATACAGAAAGACCACCCTTTAACTTGTTTACTACTAGTGTTGCAAGAGCTTCTCCGTCTACGTCTTCAGCAACAATAAGTAGAGGTTTTTGTGCATTTCCTAGAACTTTTTCTAAGAAAGGAACGATATCTTTTGCAGAGGAAAGCTTCTTATCAGTAATTAGAATTTGGCAATTATCTAGCTCTGTAGACATGCTGTCAGCATTAGTAATGAAGTATGGAGATAGATAGCCTTTGTCAAACTGCATACCTTCTACTACGTCTAGGTATGTTTCAATCCCTGTTGATTCATCACATGTGATAATTCCATCTTTACCCACTTTTTCCATAGCTTGAGCAATAGTGGCTCCAATTTCCTTATCATTATTGGCACTAATAGTAGCAATTTGTTGAATTTCTTCATGAGTATTAATAGGAGAGGATAGGGAGTTTAATTTCTCAATAACCTTCTCAACAGCCTTCTCTATACCCTTTTTGATTTCCATAGGGTTGCATCCTGCCATCACGCTTTTTACCCCTTGAGTAAAAATTGACTCAGCTAAAACAATTGCAGTAGTAGTTCCATCACCAGCTGTATCGGCTGTTTTAGAGGCTACTTCCTTAACTATTTGTACACCTATATTTTCAAACTTATCTTTTAGCTCAATTTCTTTAGCTACAGAAACACCATCTTTTGTTGATGAAGGTGAGCCAAATTCTTTACTAATAACAACATTTCTTCCTTTTGGACCTAGTGTTACTTTAACAGCTTTAGCAAGTGTTTGCACACCTTTCAGTAATTTTTTGATTGCAGTTTCTTTAAACTCAAGCATTTTGGTCATATCTTTGTCTCCTTAAATTTAGTGTGTCTTAGTTTTCAATAATAGCAAGGATATCGGATTCTGAAACGACAAGATACTCTTGACCATCATCAGCTTTTACTTCGTTTCCTGCATAGGAAGAAAATAAAACAGTTTGTCCTTCTTTTACGTTCATGGAAGTAAGGGTTCCATTTTTATCTCTTTTTCCTGGGCCAACTGCAATTACTGTTCCCTGTTGTGGTTTTTCTTTTGCAGAATCAGGAAGGATGATGCCACCCTTGGTGCTAGTTGCCTCAGATCTCTTTAAAAGAACACGATTCCCTAGAGGGCGAATGTGAGTTTTACTTGCCTTTGTTTGGCTCATGGTTCACTCCTAAATTTAGAAGGTTAAAGTTGCATTTAACATATTAAAATGTTAG
>JAACFD010000261.1 GCA_009937555.1 Chlamydiales bacterium
CTCTTCTTCACTAGAAAACCTTCTATAAATGTGCATAAGGTTTAAACCATAACAAAGGCCCTTATCAAGAGCATGCTTGGCTTCATGAGCTAGAGGAAGCTCATCTTCTTCTATAGCTGTTTTGAGTTTATCTGCGATGATACTTTGAGGCAGAAAAATACCCCTGTCTTTTAGTTTACCATCTGCCATTAGGTGTGGGTAAGCAATTAAATGGGTTTTTTCATAAAATTGAGGCTTAGAAGCTGAAAATGTTTTATCAGCATGCTTGAATAAAGCAGGCATTTTCATAAAACATTCTTTAGTAAAACCATGTAATAAATCACGGCTATCCTCAAACGCTTCTAAAGTACTAAGATTATTCGCTTCTGAATTTACACTAACTGCTTCTATTGCACTCAAAATAAGACCTTCTCATTATGTTCTAGATAGGAATGAGAAGGCATCCTATAAAGGTGATTTATTTATTACAATGGAAAATTAGATTAAAAAAAAATTTACTAAACTTAGGAACAAAGCTTTAAGAAAATAACTCAGACAAATAATAAGAGGTATTGTGATTAATACATTTTTTCGCCTACTTGCGCGTAAAGCCCCCTGACTTATCAGAGAGGAACTTCAGTACTCATCTAAAAACCTATAAAAAATACTTAAGCTTTAAAACAATCCTTTCGCTCTATATTATACGCGCATTTTTCATAATAAACATCAAATTTACAACAAGTTAGATAAAAGGGATCGCTACTATGACTCTTATATATTCAAAATTTTCCTACAAGAAAATCTTGTCCATATGCCTGCTATGCATGACATTTATACTACCTTCACTTGATGCATCAAGCAAAACGCATAAAGATGAAGCGATGCTCTGGACAGAAAAGCTTTCTGATAAAGAAATTCAACAAATGCTAAAAGAACTTAAGCCCTCTATAAAAGGAGATAATGCCGATTTAATCAGAAAATATGCTGACTTGCTTGTTGCTAGCTCAAAAGGTGTAAGCACTGTAAAAAAAGCTGCTTCACTCTATCAAAAAGCAGCTGATATGGGAAACCTTATCGCCCAGAGAAATTATGCTAGGCTTCTTTTAGATGGATCTATTATCAGCAAAGACCTAGAAAAAGCAAAAAAATACTTTAAGCTCTCAGCTGAGCAAGGTGACCCTTTAGCACAGTTTGACTATGCTCTCACTCTAGACCTACACTCTAGTGAGAGTGACAGTGATAGAAAAGAGATGAAGAAATATTATAAGCTTTCAGCCGAGCAAGGCTTAGATCTGTCACAAGTTAATTATTCACTTGTGCTTTGTGAAAACCCAGAAGCTTCTGAAGAGGATCTTAGGCAAGCAAGAAAATATTTAGAACAAGCTGTTGAAAATGATTGTTCTGGAGCAAAACCTCTTCTGAGCTGGCTTTACTCAAAAGGACAGGGAGGAGAACAAAAGCTTGTTGAGGCTAAAGAGCTCTTGGAATCATTAAGCGATGAGGAGGACCCTGAGCGCCTAGACAAAATAGGCTATATCATTGTTGAGATAGGAGGAGAAGAAAATCTTGTGAAAGCAAGAGAATACTTTAGACAGTCAGCAATGAATCAATCAGAAGTAGGCGAATATAACTACGGTATCTCTTGTAAAATTGGAGAAGGTGGGCCTGTTGATCTTGTTGAAGCTAGAAAGTACCTTAAGAAATCTGCTGAAAAAGGCCTAGATCAAGCTAAAAATGAATATGCTATGATGTTAATAGAAGGTCTTGGAGGACGTAAGGATCCCATAAAAGCAAGAAAAATTCTTAAAGAAACAGCTGATCAAGGTGATGCAGAAGCCCAGCTACAATATGGCATCATGCTTCATACGGGAGAAGGTGGAAAAGTAGATATGAACACAGCTACTTCTTATTACAAAGCATCAGCTGAGCAAGGTCATCCAAGAGGAATGGTCAACTACGCTACGCTCTTACTTCAAGGAGAAGTATGTCCAAAAGATGAAAAGCTAGCAAGGCACTACTTTAAGCAATCTGCAGATCAAGAGAACTGCATAGCCCAAATAAACTATGCTATTATGGCAGAGTCTGGTACTGGTGGAGAAACTAATGAAGCAGAAGCAAGAGAGTACTATGGGTTAGCTGCTGATCAAAATGATTCTTATGCTCAGCTATACTATGCCACTTGCCTTTTCCAAGGATTAGGTGGAGAAGTTGATGCAGTTAAAGCTAGAGAATATTTCAAAAAAGCATCAGATCAAGGAATAGATGAAGCTACAGCTATGTATGCAATTATGCTATTTAGAGGCGATGGTGGAACAAAAGAACCTTCGGTTGCAGAAGGGATAGTAAGTAAAATTGCAGATAATGGAGATGCGACAGCTGAGGCAGCTTATGGTTATATTTTAAGAGAGAAATTTATGCCTGAAAGAAAAAAAGCTCGTAAATATGTAAAAAAATCGTCCGACCAAGGCCTTTCGCTTGGGCAAGCGCAATATGCCTACATGCTTTTCGAGGGTATAGGTGGAGATAAAGATGAGTTAAGAGCTAAAACACTTTATCACAAGGCTGCTGATCAGGAAAATGAAGTAGCTGAATACTGCCTTGGTTTTATGTATGAAGAAGGAAAAGGTGGCCCTAAAAATCTTAGTTTAGCAAGGTCTTATTATAAAAAATCAGCCGATAAAGGTTACTATGACGCTCAGCTTTGCTATGCAGATATGCTTGAAAAAGGTCGAGGTGGAGTCCAAGACAAAAAAGAAGCTAAGAAATATTTAGACATGGCTAAAGCTCAAGAAAACCTTACTGATTCTTTCATGAGACATCTACAAAAAGCTTCAAGTGCTTATTCTAGATAATGAAAAATCTAAGGCCTTTTTCTCTGAAAATTTCATAGAAAAAGGTCTATTTTTTTATT
>JAACFD010000036.1 GCA_009937555.1 Chlamydiales bacterium
ACCGATAAGTGAAAGTCCTATTTCAAAGCGAAGTTCTTTACCTGCATCATTTGAGATGACTAAAGGTATGGCACCAAAAATAGTAGAGAGGGTTGTCATTAAGATAGGTCTTAGACGCAGTGAAGCAGCACTAACAGTAGCTTCAAAAGCTGTATAGCCTTTCTCAAGTTGTTTGTTTGCAAAGTCTACAATCAAAATTCCATGCTTCGTGATAATTCCTATCAGCGTTATGATTCCTATTTGGCTATAGAAGTTTAAGGAGCTACCGCATAATTTTAAAGAAGCTAGCGAACCTAAAACAGCTAAAGGCACTGTTAATAAGATAATAAAGGGGTCAATGAAACTTTCAAATTGAGCGGCTAAAACAAGGTAAATGGCTAAGCAGGCAAAAATGAAAATGAAGGTAATCTCTTTGTTAGTTTCATAAAACTTTTTCATAGCTCCAGAGAACTGTACCTGTGAAAAAGGAGGGAATTTATCCTTAGCTAAGTGTTCAAAAAAGCTTGCCGCATCTTCTAGAGTATACCCTTCTGATAAATCAGCTTTTACGAAAGTTGCTAAAGACCCATTATAGTGAATAAAATCTTGCTGTGAAAATTTAGGGCTTAAGTGTACTAGCTGTGAAAGAGGGATTAGAGCAGCTTTTCCATCTGAGACTCCTTTAACAAATGTTTGTGATAAGGCATGCTCAATATTTAGGTAGTCTGTTTCATATAAAAGTTTTATAGCAAATTGCTTTTGATTTGTAGTTAGCTTTAGATGGTTGATTCCCTTGAATAAGGCTTGTAACTCATCACTTAAACTGCTTGGAGAAACTTGATATTTATTTAACTTTTCATGGTCTACTTGAAAGTGATTTTCTAAGACATCTTTTTTTAGAAATGACATGAAATTTGTTAAACCAGGATATTTTTTGATTTCTTTTCTGGCTATATCTGTCATTTGTTGTAGTGCTTTTGTATCATAAGGAGTGGTAAAAACTGCTGAAATAGATTCAGAACCTTCAGACTCGATAAGGCCTGAAGGTGTATTAGCAAAGCACCAAGAAGAGGGGTAGTTTTCAAGGTCATTTTTCATGCTCTTAATGATTTCACTAGCAGAGCGTTCCCTTTGATTCCAAGGGTTCAATAAAAGTGTCACCTGGGCAAAACTATTCCATACATCAGAGATGTAGCCAGCACTCTCAGGTGTTTTTTTAGCAATGCTTTCTATATAGTTGAGGCTTGATGACATAGTTTCTTTGCTGGGATTTCCTGGAGTATAGGCCCCTAGGAAGATAACCCCTCGATCTTCTTGCGGAGCAAGCTTTTTAGGGGTTTCTTGATAGAGATAGTAGGCAGGAAGAAATAAAAGAGCTGATACTAGTAAGACTAAGTACTTATAGGATAAACTTTTCCTTAAAATAGATGAGTAGAATGTTTGGTAGAAAGTAGTTTTAGACTCAATATGACTAAAATCTTTATCCTTTAGGATGTATGCCGAGAGCATTGCTGATATTGATAGCGCAACATAACCTGAAATTAATATCGCACAGCTTAGAGCCATTCCAAATTCAACAAATAAACTACCTACAAAACCTTTGATAAAAAGTAGAGGGAAAAAGACACAAGCTAATGTTAAGGTCATTGCGATAACAGAAAATGTGATTTCTTTAGTCCCTTTTATGGCAGCTTCAAGAGGGCTAAAACCCTTTTCAATATAGCGGTATATGTTTTCTAGAACGACGATAGCATCATCCACTACAATTCCAATTGCTAAGACTAGTGCTAAAAGAGTCATTGTGTTGATAGAATAGCCCATCAGGTATAGACAAAAGAAAGCGCCAAGCAGTGAAATAGGTATCGTTACAAGGGCTACTAAAGTGGCTCTGAATGATTTTAGAAAAATAAAAATTATAGCAATCACAAGCAAGGCAGCTTCGATTACAGTATTTCTTAACTCTTTTAAAGAGTTTTTTATAAAGCGAGCATTATCGTAGACAATTTCTATAGCCATGTCTCTAGGCATACTCTTTTGTAGCTCTGCAACTTTCTCTCTTGCTAGAGATGATATGGTCAATGGATTTGCAGTTTCTTCTTTATGGATGCGTATGATAGTAGAGTTTTTTCCATTAATCTTGCTAGGTAGAGACTTTGTATCTTTTTCATAAGAAATATCTGCTATATCCTTAAGTTTAACGTAGCCTCCTTTCCCACTTAATAAGATCACTTCTTTTAGCTTTTCGATAGAATCAATTTTGCCTTTAAGTACATTGCTTATACTACTGTTTCCTGTTTCTTGGATACCTCCTGGTAGATCTTGATACTTTTCTAGAGCCTTAGTGATGTCGCTAATAGTAATGCCAAGGCTTTGGGATATATTTGGATTGATTTTGATACTTGCTATTTTCTTGGTCCCGCTGACTTTAATAATAGAAACACCAGGGATTTGTTTAAAAGCAGAGACTAGGTTTTGTGTGGTGAATTGAAAAATGTCATCTGATGCAATTTTATCACTGGTAACCCCAATAAAGATGTTGGGTCTGGAAGACTCTTTTGACTGATGAATAGTGGGCTTTTTAGCTTCCTTAGGAAGATGATTTTCCACTTCATTAAGCTTAGATCTTACTTCAGAGACTATATGTTTAACATTTTCTCCAGACTTGAAATTGACCTCTATATTACTAACAGAGAGGCTAGAATAAGACTCAATAAAATCAATACCAGGGATTTCTAGAAGAGTTTTTTCAATAGGTGTCGTGATTTTTTTTTCAACAAGCTTAGGGTTTGCTCCTGGATATGCAGTTTGTATATTTATCGAAGGAGATTCAAAGCTTGGGAACTCTTTTAAAGGTAGCTTTATCAAAGCTAAAACCCCAAGTAGAGTAATCATTAAAGAGCAAACGATGGTAAATATGGGGTTTTTTATTGAGAGTTCTGAAAAGTTCACCGTTTATTCCTCTTTTGAATTATCTTCTTGGCTTTGATCAAAAATAAGCACTTTTTGATCCTCTTCCCAAATTTTAAATTGTCCCTCAATAATGATGGCAGTATCTGTTTCTTCCCAGTTGGTCACTTCTACCCACTTATTTAAGCTTCTTCCAAGTGTAGGGTAGAACTTTTTAGCCTGCGAGTCTTTTATGTAGTAGAAAAATGTGCTATCTTCACTGGGAACAAGAGCATCTTCAGGAATAAGTAAAGCTGTCTTAGTTTCACCTAAAATTAACTTTAAATCACCGCTCATATTAGGAAGTAGGCTTAAGTCTTGGTTATTGATTTGAGCCTTTACTAAGATGCGAGAGCCAAGTTCACTAACTTGTTTATCGATAAAGCTAACCTTACCTTGAAATGATTTTTCAGGATATGAAAGAGGAGTGAAACTAACCGCTTTGTTTAGCTCGACCTTATTTAGGTGATTTTCAAATATGTAAAATAAAGCGTACACATTTTCATGATTAATAATTCTAGTGAGCTGTTGTCCTTTAGTAATAAAAGAACCTGGTTCTAATGAAAACTCTTCTAAAAAACCATCAAACGGGGCTTGAATATTTCCTTGCTGTACAAGCATTCGGCTTTTTTCTAGCAAGGCCTGCTCAATACTTAAGTTCGATTGAGCCTCTTTTAGTTGATTTAAAGAGGCTGCTTTTTTTTGAAAAAGTTCTTTTGTATTATTGAACTTCAATTTGCTTCGGTAGTAGTTAGCTTGTCTAATGTTGAAATCTTGTAGATTAGCATGGTTGATTACATGGAATATGCTAGCACTTTTTGAAACTTTTTCACCTTCTTTAAGGTTGCTGTAACTTAAGATACCTTCGACCTCAGACTTAATTATCAGCTCTTTTGCAGGTTTTAGCTTTGCTGGAAAGCTTATAAAGTCTTCAAGTTCTTGTTTTTTAGGATAAGCTATTTTTACCGTGATAGGCTTTTCTTCATTTGCTTCAGCTGAAAATAGAGAGTTAAATACAAATGTAAAAAGAAGAAATGAAGGGAAGAGTACTTTAGTTTTCATGCTTACTAGTATTTTTTTAAGTTTAAAGAAGGGCCGATTCTATAAAAGGTTATATAAGTTGTAAAATAGAAAAGTGAACCTACTAAGTTAAGGATGAATATTTTGTAGGGAAAATAGCGCTTTTTCACCTTTCAATGTTTCTTATGATTCTTAAAGTGAGTACTATAGGTTTTGAAAAGATAAGGTGGGTATATTCTCTTTAGATTGTAAAAAAAATATTATCAAAAGCTCTGAGAATGTCCTGACAGGCTATTATTTCTTAAGAATACTTGACTTAAAAAACTACTATAAAGAAGAATCTTAAAATCTTTTTTTATACCCCCCCTAATTTTTTTAACCAAAGAGCTTTAGTCAATGTCTGCAACTGCAAGTTATCCTTCATCTTATTCATCACATCAACAATCAATTTTCCGTGCTTTAATTGAACGAAAGCCAATAGATGGAAATTTTCAGCTATCTACTGCACGCAGAGTAAATTTAGAAGAAGCTAAAGCATTGGCAAGGGCACAACAATCACAAGCTGCAGGTGCAGCAGCATCTAGTGCAGAGGTGGATTATAAGGCATATTTAACGCACTCTTGTATCTCTAAAGTGTTATTTTCTGATTTTTTTTACAAAGCAAAGAGCGTGGTGGAACTTGAATCTTCAGTAGAAGGAATGACAAGGCTATCTCAAGAACAATGTATTGTTTTAGATGAGATAATGGGAGAAAAGATTCTATTAGATGAGTTAAACACTTCTGCTTGTTTTCAAGATATAGCACATTCTCTTATCCATAGAATCAAGCAAGCTGGAGTTGCAGGTACCTTAGCTTACCTTGGTGGGCATGAGCTTAGCATGCGTATGCAATCTAGACCTCCGAGTCGCAACCTCTCTCCTTTGGTTCTAAATATTTTTATCCCTTTAGAGTGCTATCAACAATCTTATGAGCGGCAAGAATTATCACCTAACCTAGAGGGCTTAAGTGCTAGCGCACAGACATACTTTGATAGCTGTAGCGATTCAATTAATAGAGTGCTGTTAGAAATGCTATCTGATTATACCGGTAGAGAAGCTAGAGACTGCGTTAGTCTATTGAGTGAGCGCTTTAAAAGATTTTTTCATGAGAAAGGAGGGGTTAGCATTTTTGAGTTTGGAAAAATGAGAAAAGTGCAATTTAAGGTGTTTTATCTGCCATCTTTAACTTTGCAAACACCCTATGGAGTTGAACTGGCAATGTATGAGTATAAAGAGATGAATCCAATCTTACAAGCAGATAGCTTTGCTGTAACTTTAGAACACCTCTCTAGTGATTTACCTGAACCTTTGACACGCTTAGTTTGTCTAGATAGAGATTTGTCAGCAGCTCAAACAATGTCTATTGATAGAGTGGCCTATGATCCAGAAAACAGTCCTTTCACTTTTAAAGAGCTAATGCTACAGATAAGCTCAGGAGGATTTATTCACTCAAAAAGCTCTCTCAAATCTCATATGACAAGCTACTTCTCTCATCTAAGACAGCAGTTAGAAAGTGGTCAAACAAGAGAGTTGGAGAAGTGGGATTTGACAAAGGCTAGTGATTTAATAGCATTTATTAACCTTTACTATCTTTCAAGCTCATTGATCTTAGGTAGTGAGGGAATTGATAGTAGATGCTTACTTAAGCACCCTCAAATTGATAGAGTGCTTTTACAACAGCTATTTGCTTCATCCCCAGAATGTGTCGAAGAGAGAGAGATGGAGAGCTTTATCACTTCGCTTTTGCTACTACTTTTTACTTAGTCATACAACATCTTTGAAAGAACATAATATGTTAGCAGCTTCTTTTAATGGACTGAATTTTAAAGTCTACCTGCAGCCAAGTGGGTTTGAATATACAGAGAGTATGGCTAGCTTATATTCTGAGTTTAAAAGAGCAGGGAGTAGAAGTCTTCAGCTTGCCTCACATATTTCTGATTTTCTAAATAGAGTTTTAGCTATTAACGAGGCTAATCACCTTACTATAGATTATATTGCAATTTGCCGAAGCATTAAGCATGTATTTTCTATTAAAGATCCAGAGTCAGGTAATTGTTTAAATCACTTATTAGCTAGACTGGCTCTTATAAACCATGCACTTTTCACCTCTGATAGTAGCGTTTTAAAAGATGCAAGTATGCCTTTTTTAGAGTTTAACTTAAATCGTGTGCCTTTGCCTCGTTCATCTAGAGTATTATCTAAGCAGGAGATTGACCATTGGTTTAAAAAGCCTTCAGAAAAGCTTTGCTTTTGTCTAAAAGAACTATCAACTATGGGAGTAAGGGATGAGAGCCTTCATTTACTGAGAGAGGCCTTAGTATTGCACCAATCTGAGTTTGCCTCTGTAAATTACTTTCCTTTCCTAGGTTTTAGAGCCCTATATGGTCTTGCTGAAAATCAAGAATCAACTCTTGAAGACTTCTTTAAGGCTTTTAAAACCTCTCTTGAAGAGTTTGCTCTTCTTGAGGACGTAATGGGAGTTAGCGCTATTCCTTTGTATAGAGCTATGCTAGTCCCTGTTTTATCATTTTTTAGCCCCTTTGCTGGAACAGTAGCTCCTAGGCTATACTTCTTAAACCTATCTTTTTCAGAAGGAGCATTTTTTAGACATAAACCCTATAAAGACTCTTTAATTGCTTGGTCTGAAGTGGTTTTAGCTAAAGAATCTTGTGATTCCAGAAGCTTTTTTGAGAAACTCTATACTACTTCTGAAGCAGGGCTAGCTCTTAGAATGCGTTTTTATAGTAGCTGCCTTTCAAAAGAGTTTCATCACCTTGCGCTTACAAACATGCTATCTTTAAAGCAAGAGCTAAATACTAAAAGAAAAGGCCTTGCTATGCTAACAGAAAGTGAGCGATTGCTACTTAAAGAAACATTTCAAGAGATGTTTGCTCGAGGTTTTTCAACTATTGATAAAGGTAGATTTCAGGAATATCTATCAGCCCTTTGCTACTTTCTTCCTGCTCTTGAATTTGAAAGAGAAACTTTACTAGATTTTTATAAGTACTTAGAGGCTTATCAACCTCCAGGTTCATTAGCCCTTGAAAACTTTATGGAGTTAAAACTTAAGGTAGCTCAAAAGCTTTTTCGCCTTACAAAAACACCTTCAAGGCTTGAGTTGATTAGCTTAGTTAGTAAGTCTAAAGATGAACAAATAAAGGCTATAGCTAAAGAGAAACTTATGCTAGAAGACCCTGAAAACTTTGCTACTGATCAACTACTACTTCTTGAACAATTATATAAGGATCTTAAAATAGATGAAGAGCGTGCTTTTAGCATTGTCTATGCTCTTTGTATGAAATCGTTAGGCAAAGCAGATAAATTAGATAGAGCTACAGAAGCACTTTGTACAAATATGATTGAAGAGCTTGTTCATAAAGGCAATCTAGGTAAAGCCTTAGAGCTTTCAAGTGCGTATGTTCAGAAACAAGCTCCTATAAGCGAGGAGCTCTTCTATTTACTATTTGACGCAGCTGTCGTAAAAAGAGATCTTAGCCCCCAAGAGCTAGAGAGTTTGCTAAGTATTTTTGAATGTGTGCATGAGAGCAATCCATCTCTTTCTAGAAAAGAATCAATCAAAGATACTATTTTTGAGCTTTGGTTTGAGAGTAGTTTAAATACTAAGAGCGCTACTTTTGTTATGGCTTTGTTATCAGAAAGCTTAAGTTCTTCAAAAGATGATACAAAGTCTCTTTTTTACCTTAATTGTCTTTTACTTGTTAAGGCTGAAATGATTGAAGCTAACTTAGCTGTAATATATAGCTATTTAACCTTGCTAGAGAGATCTTTTTTGAGTTCTACTAAAGAGCTGCCAAAGGTTCCTCTGAAAAGAGCTCTTCTACAAGTCTACTTGCGACATGAAACTTCGGTTTTTCTACACTTAGAAAAAAAAGAGGTAGCTAAGTTATTGAAGCAAATGATGGGTATTTGCTTTGAACTTGGTGAATCAGGGGATATAGAGTATTTTAAAGGTAAATATGTTACGGAGTTTTTGGAGTATGTTGCTGAAAATTCAGAAGCTAATCTTGATGACCAGCTTGATCATTTTAACTACCTTGCTAGCTCTATGAGTTCGTCAGTTGAGTCTTTAGCTTCGTATTTATCAAAGCTAGCTTTATTAATGCCTGATAGTACTGAAAGGGCTTCTTTGCCTAGTAAGTTTTGGGATGAAGTTAGCATATATTTTATAGAGTCAACACCCCTTTTTCATTCTCACCTTGAGCTTATAGATCAGCTATCTATATGCTTTTGGCCTTTTTCAAATAGGGTAAAAACATCTAGAGGTGTCGACTTTCTATCACAGCACCTAATGCCTTATCCAGATTATATTGCTAGATTAGTAGAAGTAGATAACTCTCAAGCTTTAGCTAGTCTTGATACCTTAGCTCCTTGGTTTTTTCAACTAGAGTTTAGCGATGAAATGCATAGAAAAGAACAGTTTCACCTTTTGTTTGAATGGTTAAAAACTAAGAAAGAAGAGGGGGCAGGGCTTCTTTTATTCAAAGAGCTCGCATTTCAACGTTTTATAAAAGATCATCAACTTATTACAACGCAAGAGCAGTTAAGTTTTGTATTCGATGAGCTGCAGCAGGTGTTTACTACAACTAGTGAAGAAGACTTATTTCGTGTAGCAAATACATTTAAAGAGCTTTTAAATAGTGAGAATGTTGTAGCTGTCTTGAATCAAAAATCAGGAGAAGCTGAAAAGCTAAATGGTCAACTAGCGAAACTGGTAAGTCTCAACTATCAGCTTTTTTATGATTATAGAAGTACTAACTTGAAAAATGGTGAAGAAGCAGCTTTAAGCTATATAAATATACTTTTTTCAGAACTTAATTTTTTTGTTTCTCTTTCTTTCCAACTCGATAGAAGAAAGCTACTGCAAAATTCATCACGAGAGTTTTTTTCTAGTATCTTTATATATGTCAAAGAGCTGGAAAGCAAACAAGACTTTCCCTTCTCTACAGCTTCCCCTAGCTCTGTTATAAGAGATGCTTTATCTAGAGTTTCAGAAAATGAGAGCATGAGTATGTTTTACTTTAATAAAAACTCTTTTAGCTTATTAAAGCAGGGAGCATGCTTTTTTTGTACAATGGATAGCTTAGATCATCAAGGGTATAAAATTTTCTCTTTGCATTTAGCAACTTTACTAAAAGATAAAAAAGAGTTTCATGCATCTATCACTCTATATCTAAAAAGAGTAAGTAACTATCTATCACTTACGCTAACAAATGAATGGAGTGAAGTACTTAATACTAGCTTTCAATCAGAAATAAGTGATTTGAAGGGCCTACTAAATGGTAAATTAGCTTTTCGTTTAAGTGAATCTTGCTTATCTAAATTTATGTATGCTCTGCAAGACTGCAGCCTTACTTTAGCCCCAGAAAATCAAGGAGTTTTAACACCAGCTTTTGACTTATGTTTTAATGTGCTAAAACCCTCTTTAGTAGACTGCTTAAAAAATAGCGCAGATCATGAATTTAACCATATGAGTTTTAGCTTAGCTTCACGTTCTTTTTTAGAGCATGGCTGTTGTAGCTTATCTTTTTGTAACCAGTTACTAGCCCTTCAACATGACTCTACCACCTTACTTGACCAAAGCTTAGATTTATTTGAGCAAGCAATAGAAAGAGCTGATAATCTTGATAGGAAAGCAAAGGTACTTATAGAGGAGCTTTCTTTTTTACCAAGTTTATTAATCCAAGATAAAGAGCGCTATCTAGAAGAGGCAGTAAGAATTGAAGATATAATAGTTTTATTACTTAATTTATATGAAGATCCCGAAGCATCTGAAGAACTTAAAAATTCGTTGGCTGTGGCATGGGGAGATTATTATTCAGTATTAATAGAGTCATGGGGAGTAGCTGAGGCTTTTTCATGCTCTACAATTACATTAGGTGAGTATGAGTCAGTAATTAACGAGCTAACTCAGCTCATTAGTATTGAGAGGCGCTATGAAAAGATTAAACAAAAAGAAAGCTGTATTGTTACTACTTTTCTTCAGGAAGTAATCAAATTCTCTAATGATGATGAAGGGGCAATAGAAGCCCTTCTGCTATTATATAACTTTTTCGATCTAGATCTATCGGTAGGGTTTAGAAAAGCTCTTGTAGATATGGTGCACAGCTATTTTAGTCATGAAGGAAATACTTTAGAGCATATAGAAGAGATCTCCCTTTGCCATAGCACTGGAGAAGAGCCTGCGGGGATAAATCATAATGGCGTTTGTGTTATTTCAGCCCTTAAGTTTTTAGTGGACTCATCTGTTTCTGCTAGTTTGGACAAAGAAGCTTTCAAAGAAGCAGCGCTGCTATATTTTAATAAAATGAAACCTTCATCTATTTGGTCAAATGCAGCTGTTTTTGAAATAGAGTTAGAGTTTAGAATGTCTCTTGCTAAAGCAGCTATAGCTTTTCAAGATGACTTAAAGGATTTTGTCACACAAGATGATGGAGAATTAAGGTATTTTATACATATTTTCTATGAACAAGCAATTGTGTACTTTGACCTAAAAACTACAGTAGATAATGAAGCTGCAAGAGCCCTCACAGAAGATGAAAAGCTATTTTTAAGAGAACTTATTATTACTGTAGGAAAAGAAGAACTTATTAACTACTCACTTTCTGCAAACAAATTACTTTTTACAAGAGCTCTAGCTTCATATGCTGATTTTGGAGTGTTCAGTGCTGAAGACTACATAGTAATAGCCAATACGATACTAAGAGAAAAAGGACCTGGGGGAGTGATTCTTGTTGTAGAGGGTCTTCATCAACTAATACCAAGTGAAGTTATATGTTGTAAGGTCTTGGCTGAAGAGTATGACTGCAGCTTGTTTATTCTCTTAGACTCAGTTTTTGCTACAGTACGAAATCGCTTGGTCAATGATAAGCTAAGTGATGAAGAAGCGAAAAAGGCATCAGAGCTATTAACCTTAGCGCCTATTAGATATTACCTAGCTGCTCTTATTAGAAAAAAAACAGATAATATTTTTGCTCTAAATCTTGAATATATTATCAGTTATCTTTTCTTCTTCTACTTAATTCCTAAACCTGTTGAAGCAGATCTTTTGCTTGCTAAGTTAATTAAAAGCCAGATTTACTTGCCTACTAGAGTTCAAGCGCCAGAGGGCAGGGAGATGTCTCTTCAGGCTTTGGGAGGTGAAATATTTGCTGATAAATGTTCAGATAAAGGAACCCCCTATAAAAAATCTCAGAGACTAGTTAGTGCTATGAGTGGCAATAAACCTTCACTCTTAGGAGAGATGATAGAAGTTATCAGGCTTGCAGGAGGCGAGTGTAAAAAAGAAGTAGAGAAAAAGTCTGAATCAGTGGCACGCGAAAGACTTAGTCCTGATCCAGATAAAGAGAGTCAAGAAAGTGTTTCAGTTCAAGCTATTCCTGAAGCCTTGCTTAAGATAGAAAGGCCTGTAGAGTTGATTCTCTGGTGTGAACTTGCTTTCTTGTGGATTTCAGCAGCAGCAGAGAGTACGTTATGTTTTGAGGAATATGCCGTTTTATCTCAACTAGGTGGCTTG
>JAACFD010000262.1 GCA_009937555.1 Chlamydiales bacterium
TTTAATAGTGGTAAAGTTGGCTTATTCGAAGCTGGAACAGGTATTGGAAAAACTTTTGCTTATCTTATCCCTTCAATTGTCTGGGCTCTTCAAAACCAAGACAAAGTTCTTATATCCACACAAACAATCCCTCTTCAAGAACAAATATTAGCAAAAGATATTCCTTTTCTTAAAAAGTTTCTAAATATTGAGTTTGAAGCATGCCTAGTAAAAGGGATGAATAATTACCTTTGTCTAAGAAAACTAGAGGATCTAAAAGAGGACCCTCCCTTATTTTCTGAAAACTTAAGTGATCAAATAGAAGACATTAGATCCTGGTCTCAGAAAACTGTAGACGGAAGCAGATCTTCACTAAATTTCACTCCGTCTAAAGAGCTCTGGGAAAAAGTTTCTGTTGATATGGATGCTTGCAACCGACACCAGTGCCCCTTCTATAATAAGTGCTTTTTCTTTAAAGAGAGAAAAAAAGCCCTGGACGCACAATTGATCATCGCTAACCATCACATTTTTTTTAGTGATTTTTTTAATTCTGTCTTAGAAGATGCTGATGGCTCTATTTTCCCTTTGTGTAACCATGTTATTTTTGATGAGGCACATCACCTAGAAGATACTGCAATCAGTAGGCTTTCCTTCAAAATTAACTCCCAAGAAATACATAAAGTTTTACAAAGACTCTTTTCAGAAGATCTAAGAAGTAATTTTAAGGGGTGCTTCTCTTATATAAAGGACCAAATAAACCGTTTTAAAAGCTCTGAAAACAGCACTGAAATTAAAGACTTACTTAATTCTCTCTCTCTTGACCTTCCTGCCTTAAGACGAGAAATAGAGCTTCAAAGCCTGGACGCTTTTTCAGTGCTTGAAGAGTTGGTTGAAGCTAACCTACCTGATTCAGAAAGAGGCAGAAGTCAGGAACCTTTTAAACTAAGGCTTACAGAGGGTTTATATAATGCTCCTTTGTGGAAAGATGAAGTAACTCCTGCCTTCAAAGACCTTATAGGAACTATTGAAAAATTTACTGCTAACTGTTTCTTTGCGACCGAAAAAATAAAGCGCTTATTTCCTGCTGAGTTTAATAAGAAAATAGAAGGAAAGCTTTTAGACTTAAAATCTTTATTAAACCGCCTAAATGCTTTCTGTGACCTATTAAGCCGCCTTTTTGAGAGTCTAGAGAGCGCTGAGTGGGTTTGCTGGTTAGAAGGGACCTATGGGCGATCTCAATTTCTATCTTTAAATTTTACTCAAGTTAATGTTTCCTCAGTTCTTAAAGAGCATTTATACCCCTACTTTTCTTCCGTCTCTCTACTGTCAGCCACTTTATCAACAGATCAAAACTTCAATTTTATAAAAAAGAGCCTTGGCATAGGAAGCGAAATAAAAGGTCAGAAGGTCCTGGAGAAAATATACAGCTCTCCTTTTAACTACAGTGAGCAGGCTATGCTCCTTTGCCCTACAGATCTGCCCTCACCTTCCTCTCCGCATTTTCTTCCCTTTGCAAATAAGCTTATCTTAAATTCTTTAAAAGCAAGTAACGGCTCTGCTTTCATTCTATTCACCTCATACGCTTCCCTAAAATCAAGCGCTGATTTTTTAGTTCCTATTTTAGAGGAAGCTGGAATGCCTTGCTTTATACAAGGTTCGGCTCCTAGGACCTCTTTACTGGAGGAGTTCAAGGAAAATGAAAATGCCGTCTTATTTGGAACTGATTCCTTTTGGGAAGGAGTTGATGTAATAGGTGATAAGCTTAAGCTAGTTGTTATTGCAAAGCTTCCTTTTGGTGTCCCTACAGACCCCCTTGTTCAAGCTAAGTCAGAGCGACTAGCTAAAGAGAGAAAGTCCGCTTTTGTTTTTGATAGTCTTCCAAGAGCTATTGTCAAGTTTAAACAAGGATTTGGCCGACTTATTAGATCAAAAACTGATAAGGGGTGTATTTTGTGTCTTGATAGCCGGCTAGTTAACAAGGGATACGGAAAAAGCTTTTTAGATAGTCTTCCTAAGGCTAAAAGAGTTTTTGGAACAAGTGATATAGTTGTAAAAAGTCTTAATCAGTTTTACGAAAAAGAAGATGGAGTGTAACGGGATCGAACCGTTGACCTCAACAATGCCATTGTTGCGCTCTACCAACTGAGCTAACACCCCTTTTAGAGATCTTGAAATTTTAACCTTACCTTGAGGATTAAGTCAAGAGATTAAAAACTCTCTTCTACCCCTTGAAACTTCCTTAGGTAGTTTAAATATAGATAGATAAAAGAAATACAACTAATCTATGTAAATAGGCTTTACTTGATCAGATTGACTTTTTACTAAAGGTTTTTTAAGCTTAATAAGACTTTAAAATAGCAGGTTTTTAATGATAAGCGAAAGCAACATACCTAAAACTGAAGCAGACCCCTTATTTTTACTTCAAAGCGAGTTTTTAAAAGATAACTCTGCTAATAAAATTAATCTAGGGATTGGAGCTTACAAGACAGAGTTAGGAGCCTCATACCTCTTTAAAAGCGTTAGAAAGGCCGAAGAAAATATTTTCAATAAAGCGCTACCTAAAGACTATTTTCCTATTTTAGGAAATGATAATTTTATAAAACTGTTTTTATCAAAGTTTATGCCTTCTCAACTTAATGAAAGTAGTGTTTGGGCCTCACAGTCTCTTGGAGGAACAGGCGCTTTAAGCTTGGCTGCCCAGCTCTTAAATAGTTGCTCTATAACTTCTATAGCTCTTTCAACTCCATCATGGGTAAACCATAAGCCCATCTTTCTTCAGGGAGGAATAGAGCCCTCATCTTACTCTTACCTCGACCTGAATTCGATGTCTCTCGAGCCTGAAAAAATGATGAGAGACCTATCTAAAAATAAGGGAGCTGTACTACTACAAGCCTCTT
>JAACFD010000263.1 GCA_009937555.1 Chlamydiales bacterium
TACTCTGCTCATGTGGAAACCATGAAAAAACTACCTATAAAAAGATTCGTAAAGCAAATGAAAAGGGCGAATATATTGTAAGAAAATCTTCTGAGTATTTTTATCAACCACAGGCCGTAAAACCTCAAGTTATTCAACCTTACCCTTGGGAATCTAAATCTATTGGAACCTTCCCACGAATCACTAAAGATTTCTTTCAATGCAAAGGAAGTTATGACAGCCCTATTGAGATAATAAAACAAGGCGACAAAGACCCTATTAGACATCAAGATTGTGGAGGGATATTTGAGCACACCTTGCCAGTAAAAAATGGAAAGGAATTTATATACCCAATCCTTATAGATCTGCTTAATTATTTACAGGAACATTTTGAGAAACCAGTAGAAATAACATGTGGGCATCGCTGTCCTGCGCACAATACATATGCTGATAGTAGAAAATTCAATTTAGCCTCTAAGCATCAAATTGGGGCTGAAGTAGACTTTTATATTATAGGAATGGAAGATAAGCCACAAAGGGTCGTAGATGCTATTTTAGATTACTATCAAAGTCATCCTAAGTATAAAGGTGAAAAAGACTATACATCATTCTCTCGCTATCACAAAGACAATACCGATGTAAGTACTGCTCCATGGTATAACAAAGAAATCTTTATTAAATTATATCAGAAACATGAAGGAAGAGATAAAGATAATAAGCACCCATACCCCTATATAGGAGTACAGGTGAGATATGATTTTGATGAGCAAAAGTCCGTCAGATTTAACTGGGATGAAGCCATCAAAGGTTACTTAAGAAAATAACCTATTACTGCTGACCGTGGCCTCTAAAGCCACTTGATATCTTAGCAAAGATTTGGTTGTAACTATTAAGTATCTGCATCACGATATTACGCATTTGCTCTACCTTCTGCCTATCCTGCTGCTTCTCTGGTGAGTTTCCTTGCCCTATCAACTTTTCTTTAGCTGAAGCAACGTCTAATAGTCTTACTAATTTGTTTTGAGTATTTACAGCTACCATGATTAATCCTCCTAATGGTATTGCAGAATTATTAAAAGGACTATTCTCTCAAATACTTTTAAAGCCTCTATAAATGTTTTTTAAAGAAATTACTAAGATGATACGAGGCTGATATTCTAAAGCAATTACTACCTCTTGTATAAATACTCATTAAAAAGCTTAAGTATGTTTTCCTGATACAAGGGTAAAGAACTAGCTTGATTAAACAGGCCTAATATTTCCCTTGCCTTAATAAAATATTTACCCTGACTTAAACTTCTCTGAACACTCCTTTGATAGACTAGTATCAATATTAAGGCTTATTTTTATAAAAGGAGCAAAAAATGACTCTAATTAGTGATATCAATTCCTACAGTGGTGACACCTCAATTCTAGTAACAAAAGTATCAAGACATATATCTAGAGGCAAAAACTTAATCCAACTACAAAGATTATTTAAGAATGTAGAGAAAACTCTAATAGCTGATCTATACTCAAGCATTCACGACAAGCATAGAGATCTAAATGGCACTGTAGGGGTGATTAAAAAAGCACAAAAAGATAAAAAGACAGTTAAACAAGCAATTACCCTAGCAAAACAGCGCTTTGCAACAGTTGACAAGAGAGAAATCACTAACCTTGCAAAAGCGATCTACACCCATAAAGCAAAGGTAAAAAAAGCAAAAGCTAAACCTGCCAAAAGAGCAAAGGTTAAAGCTAAACCAGCTAAGAAAAAAGTTAAAAAAAGCAAGTTAACACGAATTGAAAAAAATCAGTTTCCAGCTATGGGCCATGCAGTAGCTTTCCCTCATGGAGAAGTTGCACCTGCAGTACCTGCTGATGTTGCATCAAAATTAACTGGAGAAGCTAAAATCCTTCTAAGTGCTGACAACCCTTTTTTATCAGCAAGAGCACTCCCTCAGGGTCTACACCTTCAAGAAGATGGTAACCCTGGAGAGGTTTATGAGTATGATCTAAGACAAAAAGACCCTGCTATTGCAGCTTTAAAGCAGCGTATAGGCAGAAATGACACTCTAGGACTAAGACATCACTCAACATTTGGTCACTATAAAAGTGATAATTACCATATGGCAAAAATGCGTACTTGTATTGAAGCTGACGGGACTCAGGCGTTACCTAAAGACTTAAAGAAGTTACTTCAAGAAAAAGGTATTAACCTTTCTGAAGCTCGTGTTTTATTCCGTATTTGGGAACCACCTAAAGTAAATGGAAAAGTTCCTTCTAGACTAAACGTAGTTTCTCATGCCTTTGCTGAAAAAGAAACTAATTTTATTGATCCTACTACAGGTGATATTGTAGACCCTAATCAAAAGGGTTCTGTTACCTTAGGTGTATTCAATGCTATGAATATGGAAGAATCAACAGCATCTAAAAAGAAGGCAAGAGCTCCTTTTGGTAAACTAGGAAATGTAGGATACCACATCCATCTAGGTGGCGGTGCTATTAAAGCATCTCCAAATAATGCTCATGTAAATATTGCTAACACTAAAAAGTCTTCAGCTTGTTGGATGGTTGTAAAGAAAGGTAATCGCTGGGAAGTATCTTTTAATCATTTCTTAAGTCCAGGCCAAGTTAAAAATTTTAACAGTCTGTTTAATAGAGCTGACTCTAGAGCAAAGACAGCTAATGTGGGCTGCTTAGTACGCAATATGAGCACAAAGAAAGCTCTTAGAGGCATTGTTTCTTCTATGGTTCCTTTTCTAGCTGAAATACCAGCTGAAAATATCTTATAAGAAAGTTATTTACCCCTTTTGAAAACTAAAATTTTATTGACTAACCTTTGCTGTACTTGCATAGGTTAGTCTTTTTTTTTAAAGACAAAAATCTTTCATTAAAAAATTACCTCCTCTATCAT
>JAACFD010000264.1 GCA_009937555.1 Chlamydiales bacterium
GACTCTAGCAATCTTGTCTTAAAAGCTCTTGATCTTTACAAGAAGAAATTCAATATAAGCCAATGCTTTTCTATTCATTTAGAAAAAAATATTCCTATCCAAGCAGGTCTTGGAGGAGGAAGCAGCAATGCCGCAACTACTCTATTTGGAGTGAACCATTTATTGGGGGCTCCGGCTAGGCTAGATGACTTAATTGAACTTTCTAAAGATCTTGGATCAGATATCACTTTTTTTCTATCTCATGGAACCGCTCTTTGTAAGGGAAGAGGCGAGCTTATTGAAAATCGTCCTCCTTTAAACATAGATGAACCTATCTACTTGTTTAAACCAAAAGATGTGCACCTTTCAACCCCACATGTATTTAAGCACTTTTCTCAGAACTTTCTTAAGGTCAACCAAGATCATGATAGAGTAGTTTCTAACGGAGAATGGGGAGAGAATGATCTACTTGAAGCTGCAGAAAGTTTGGAACCTAAAGTGAAAAGCCTGTACCAGCAGCTTAGAGAAAGTTTTAAACAAGTAGGTCTATCAGGAACAGGGCCTAGTTTCTTTGCAAGAGGCAAAGTAGAAGAACTGAATACAAACTGTGTTGAAAGCTACCAGGTAAGGTGTATTCAACGTAAAGAAAATGCATGGTTTTAACCACAAGAGGGAATGATGGATTTACCAGACGATAAGTACTTAGTTTTAACTGGAGGGGCAGGATTTATTGGATCGGGTGTTTTAAGATACCTAAACGATCACCAGTTTACTAATATAGTTGTTGTGGACCACTTTAATGAAACTGAAAAATGGAAAAATCTTGTTGGTAAACAACTTTCATTGGTAATAGACAGAAGTCAGTTTTTTGAATGGCTAAAGGGAAGAGAAGAGGAAATCTTTGCTTTTATACACCTTGGAGCGTGTTCATCTACCGTAGAGCGCAACTCTTATTATCTACTAGAGAATAACTATCAGTTTACTGTAAAGCTAGCTGAGTATGCTCTCAAAAATAACCATCGCTTCATTTATGCTTCCTCTGCTGCAACCTATGGTGATGGCTCAAAAGGTTTTAGTGATGACCATGACCTACTTGAGGAGCTACAGCCTCTAAATATGTATGGCTACTCAAAACACCTTTTTGACTTATGGGCCAAAAAAGAGGGGGTTCTTTCTGATTTAGTAGGGCTAAAGTTTTTTAATGTATTTGGGCCTAATGAGCATCACAAAGAGCGTATGTGTTCATTTGTGTACAAGATGTTACCTAAAGCACTAGAAGAGAAAGAAATCTCACTATTTAAGTCATCTGATCCTGAAAACTTTTCAGATGGAGGACAATGTCGTGATTTTCTATACGTTAAAGATGTTGCGAGGATGACGGCTCAATTTTTATACAACTCTGAAGGTGGCATATTTAACATCGGTTCTGAAAAAGCATCTACTTGGAATGAGTTAGCGGAAGCTATGATAAAGGCATTAAACGATGACAGCATTAAGATTAAATATGTTGATATGCCTAAAGATCTTTTAGGGAAGTACCAAAATTACACCTGTGCTGATATGAAAAAGTATTTAAGCAAAGGTCTAGAAGGAACTAAGTATACGTTAGCAGAAGCTGTTGATGACTATATCAATCAACACCTACTAAAGGAGAAGTTGTGGTAGTAGACCTAGCAGGAAGTTTCAAATATTTTGAACCAGTAAAAATTATGGTGGTAGGAGACTTGATGTTAGACTCCTACACTCAAGGTAGTATTTCACGCGTTTCTCCTGAAGCTCCAGTGCCTGTCCTTAATGTAAAGTCTCAGCAAAAAAAAGCTGGTGGTGCAGGTAATGTTATGCTAAACCTAAAGGAGTTAGGGGCGCAAGTGGTTGCTGTAGGGAGAGTTGGAGATGATGCCTCAGGACATCATTTAATTAAACAGCTTTCTGACCAAGATATTGATAGCTCGCATATTATTTTCGATAAAGATTTCCAAACGCCTTTAAAAAATAGAATTATTGCTTCTAATCAGCAACTCATGAGAGTAGATTTTGAAGAAGTGACACCTCTTTCTGATGAGGCATGTTTCTCCCTTATCCAGTTAATTGAAAAGCAAATTGATCATGTAGACCTTGTGGCTATATCAGATTATGGAAAAGGACTTTTAACCGAGAGCTTTTTGCAGAGCCTGATACAATTAGCAAATGCAAAAGGGAAAAAAATAGTGGTTGATCCAAAAGGTATTGACTTTACAAAGTACAGAGGCGCTACTGTTATCAAGCCAAATACTAAAGAAGCATTTTTAGCTTCTGGTTTGGAAGCGAATAGCTCACTAGAGGATGTAGCGAAGAATATTGTATCTGATGTTGCTTGCGAGTATCTGTTAATTACTAGGTCTCAAGAAGGGATGACATACTTTGACAGAAAACTAGCAAGAGTTGATGTTCCTGTAACAGCTAAAGAAGTAAATGATGTAACAGGAGCTGGGGATACTGTATTAGCTATGCTTAGTTTTTCTTTAGCGAATAATATACCCATGGCAAAAGCAGTTGGTTTAGCTAACCTAGCCGCAGGCATTGCTATTGAGCATTTTGGCTGTGCTTCTATCAGTATTTCAGAGTTAGCTCAGCGTATGCTAGATTTAGATATCAGCAATAAGGTGTTTGAGTTAGGGCACCTTTTTGTCTTAAAAGCAGCTTTAGATCATCAGCAATTTGCTTTACTTATCATAGAGGATAGTGAATCTATTACTCAGACTCTATTTGAGGCGATCTGTAAGTTAAGAAAGCAAAAGCAACTCGTGCTCTATCTGAAGCAAAATAGCGACCACGTCATTGTAAAAATGCTAGCTTCTTTGAAAGAAGTCGATTTTATTGTGACACAGTGCTCATCTTTTGAAGGTG
>JAACFD010000265.1 GCA_009937555.1 Chlamydiales bacterium
ATAAAGGGAGGTAAATTGGAAACTGCTTTTTCATAAGGGCCGCTATCTTAATTATTTCTTCAAGCCTTTTTAACCCTTTTTGAACAAAGTCACAAGCTTTTTTTACGTGGCTTTTTACCACATATTCAAGCTTTGAAAACGAAGTTTACAAAAGCTTAATTTTACTGAAACTTAATACTTTGCAGATTGCTATTAGCTTTTAAAACCTGTTATAATAAAGAGTGTAACACATTACACTTCTTACCCAAGTAATACATAATAATCCTAATAATATAATAAAAGGTAAGTAACTATGTTTAAGACTCTTAAATATGGTTTAATATGCCTTTTTGTAGTCTTAGCATTTTTCACAAGTAACAGAGTATTAGAAGCTAAAACCACTTCTTCGGCGGTTATTATGGTTCATGCACGTATTCCTAAAAGCAAAGTAGCTAAAAAGGAAACTGTTAAAATTCAGGAAACTGAAAAAAGCAGTTCTTCACGTGTTATTTTAGAACCAAATAACAATCAAAGTAAGCCTGGTGTAGCTAAACTATTTACCCCAACTGAGTTTGTGGGTGAAGGGTACTCTTATACTTTAATGCTAGATTCTCAAAATGGCTTTAAACTTAAAAATAATGACGGTGTCGAATTAGACTACAACCTTTCTTTAGACAAGAAAGGAACTGACTCATCAGAGGATGAACTTGTTAAAAGCTCTGAGGGTATAAAACTTAACAAAGAAACCCTTGATGGAAAGGAGATCTATGTTAAGCAAGCAGACCTCACATCCAAAGAGTCAGATGAGGCTTTTTCCGACACAATAAAAGTTTCTATAATAGCAAACTAATTGCGTTTTTTTGTTGGGCTAGCTTTTTAGCTAGCCCAGCCTTTTTTAACTTACTAAGTATAAAAAAGTAATAATAGATAAAAAAATTGTACTTAAAAACATAAGCAGTATTAAAGCCTTTGGCATAAATCCTGCTTAATGTATAACAAAATTGATATGAATTATAACATTACTTTTAACTTTTTTAAGGATAAAAGGGGATAAATATGATGGGGCTATCTTCAATTAAAAAATTACTCGTAGTAGGGATTTGCCTACTAAGCACGGCAGTTTTTGCCGCAGCAAGTGTGAGTATTTCTATATCAGGAAGTATTCCTAAATTCGTAGCTATTGCTACCAACTCTACATCTGCTAGTTTAGATTTAGCTACAAACTATGACCAGAATACTGGGGCTTTATCTCAAGCAGATTTTACACTAGCTCAAATTTCAGCTCTTTCTAACGTAAGAGACGGTTATGAAATTTCAGCAAGCTCAACCAACAACTTTGAGCTGGAAAATACATAGGGTGTGACCATTGGCTATACACTACGTTTTGACGGAGCATCTTCAACTCCTTCAACAGCAACGCTAAGTACTGCATCTGCTAATGGTGATGCTCTAATGACTACTGGAGCTACTACAACATTCTCAGATAATACACTATCAAACGCTGACCTAGTACTACAGAATGCAGCAACTAGTGACTTCGTTGTTGAAGATGAAGATTTCACAGACAACATCACACTTACTATTACAGCTAACTAAGCTGAAAATAAAAGTTTTTTGCGAAAAACCAGCCATAATGGCTGGTTTTTTTTTTGCTATTTCTTTATGAATGGTAGTGAAATAAATAAACCATACATAAGGATTGATCATGCTTAATTGGAGAACCCTACTTGCACTGTCATGTCTATATACTTCATCACTTTTCTCTTTTGAATTAACCCCTATTTCAATGAGCCTAAGTCCTAGTGGAGAGGAGTCAAGTGGAGTCATTCGCTTAGTAAACCCTCATGACGCTCCAAAAGCTATCCAAGTATCTATTACAACAAGACAACCAGATAATTATGGTAACGAAAATAATCAAGATGCTGAAGATCACTTTTTAGTTTACCCCCCACAAATTGTCTTAATGCCTAAGCAGACACAAGTGATTAGAATCTCATGGATAGGTGAGCCTAAGTTAGACACAGAGCAAGCTTTTCGTTTTATCGCTGAAGAATTAAATGTAGAACTAGATGAGCAGGTTGCATCTGGTGAGAAAAAACCTTCTAATATTCGCCTACTTATGAAATATGAAGGAGCTTTGTATGTTGAGCCTAGCTCAAAAGGTAAGTCACAAGTTAGCCTACACAAAATAGGGCAACATGCAAGTGATGATGATAAGCTTAGCTTCTATTTTGAAAATAGCGGTAACCTACACCAAGTTTTATATGATTTAAATCTTACCCTACAGCAAAATGGTAAAGAGTACCATTATTCAACAGATCAGCTAAGAGGTATTTCAGGCATGAATGTCTTAGCAAAATCTAAGCGTTACTTCTCACTACCAAAACCAGAAGGTTTTGATAACAAAACAGATTACCAAATTAATTTTGAAATTGATGAAACTGAAGAACTAGATTAAGCATCTATTTCTAAAAAGTTTCTTAATGCAGTTTGGACTTTTTTCATAGTGCTCTCGTTAAGAGAGCATATTTTTGAACTAAGCTTTTTAATGTCTACAGTAGTTAACTGATCAGCTAAAGCCTTGCCATGGACTAATCTACCCTGCTTATCAGGAATCTCTGTTCTAGCTTCATTTTCGTAAACAGGATCTGTAGGCCCTGCTTTAGCGCTGGTAACAGGAACAATAGTCACACGGCCCAAGTGCTTGTTACAGAAATTTTTTGAAACTACAATAGCTGGTCTTGGTTTTTTAAGCTCTGTACCTGAATTTTTATCTAAATACACCCAGTAGACATCTCCCCTCTTAGGGAAAGGATTTTTCTTTAACTCTTTAAATTTGCTAAGAGAGAGAGATCGCTTAGTTTTTTCTTGGCCACTAGCAG
>JAACFD010000266.1 GCA_009937555.1 Chlamydiales bacterium
ATGTCTTCACAAGTTTGCTTGAATGTATCTATAGTTTGAAAAGGTAGTCCATAAATCAAATCAAGATTAATTTCTTGAAAGCCTAGTTCTTTTGCCCATAAAAAAGTTTGCTTAGACATTTGCCAACTCTGACGCCTTTTAACAGCCTCCTGAACTTTAGCATTACTGTCTTGAACTCCGAAACTAACTCGATTAAACCCTAAATCTTTTAAAAAAACTAACTTCTTACCCTCATCTTCAAAAACTGTTCTTGGATCTATCTCTATTGAAATTTCTTGAGATAGATCTAAAGTAAAACACTCTTTAATGGCTTTGAAAATAGTTATGAACTGCTCAGGGGTTAGGCAAGTTGGGGTTCCACCACCAAAGTGGAGTTGAGTAACAAGAGGCTTATAATCTAATACTGATGCAAGCTGATAAATCTCTTTTATTAAGTAGTCAACATACTGTTGCTGTCTATCTACCCTTCGATTTAAGATTACAGAGCAGCCACAATATAAACACATAGACTTACAAAAGGGTATGTGAATATAGAAAGACACCGCTTTTTTCTGCTCTTTCAGCAGTAAAAGCTCATTATCATATAGTTTTTTATCCCCCTCATTCCACAGGTTAGCAGTAGGATAACTTGTATACCTGGGAACAGCCACATTTAAGTCTAGCAGTTCCTTTATAGAGATATCGCCTGTATGACTAATCATCTTCTTTTCCAGTTTTTTACATAATCAACAACAAACTGGACATTTTCTAAGGGAATATCTGGTAATATGCCATGGCCCAAATTAAAGATAAAATAAGGGTCTAGTGCATAGTCTTCCAAAATTTGATCTACATGGGAAGCAATGACGTTTTGCTTACAGTAAAGCACAGTTGGATCTAAGTTGCCTTGTAGAATGATGCTTTTACCCATAACTTCTCTCGCACGCCTCAAAGGAGTTCGATGATCTAAACTTAAACCAGAGAGCCCCAGATTTCTTAGATCATTTAAAAAGGGATAACTATGCTTAGAAAAATAAATTACTGGCTTTTTGCAACTCTTAGAAATCTCTTCAATAGAAGGAACTACAAACTCTCTGAACTGATCTTGAGTAAGCTGCTCTGCCCAAGTGTCAAAGATCTGAATAGCATCAACACCAGCACTTTCACATCCTTCTAAGTAATCAATACTAGCTTGAGTCAAACACTTCAACAGTCTCTTAAAAGCATTGGGAAATGAGTACATCATCTCTTTTATCTTAGAAAAACTCTTTGAGCTTTTCCCCTCAATTAAATAAGAAGCTAGTGTAAACGGACCCCCACAAAAACCTATCAAAGGTAGGGGTGAACTTTTCTTTACTTCTCTTATAGCATCATAGACATATTGAAAAACCTGACTTGCTGGTAACGCACTAATAGAATCTATTAAATCAGGCTTAAAATCAGGCGTAATGACTGGCCCAATCTTTTCTTTTATTTCAAACTCAAACCCAATAGCTTCAAGAAGAACCAAAATATCTGAAAAAATTATAAGCGCATCTACCTCACAATATTCAAGAGGTAATAAAGTAACTTGCTTAATCAGTTCACTCTGGTGAGAAAGTTCATGAAACGAGTGTTTCTTTCTTAACTCTTGGTAAGCTGGTTGATAACGGCCCGCTTGTCTCATGAGCCAGACAGGAACTGAGTCTCCTTCTTTTCTTTGTCCAGTAAGTGTATCAGTAAAGGAATTATGGAACTGAGTTAACATTTAAGATACCTCTTAGTTATGAGAAAGAATACCTTGTACTATACTATCTACATTAAGTCCAAACTCTTTCGAAAGCTCTCCAGCAGGTGCTGATGCTCCAAATTCTTCTACTCCAAAGTGCAACCCTTCAGCACCAATATAGCGATGCCAACCTTGAGAAATTCCAGCCTCGATAGAAATTCTTAGTGCATTTTTATCACCTAAAACTTGCTCTTTATATGAGGATGACTGCTTATTAAATAACTCCCAGCAAGGCATTGAAATAACACGAACATTTTTACCAAGCTTCTCAAGAGTTTTAGCTACATCTAAAGCTAAACTTAATTCTGATCCTGTTGCCATCAAGCTGTAATCTAGTTGCCCCTCTTTTTCATGATAAACTATATAAGCTCCTTTAGACATCCCTTCATCACAGCTCTTCTCTGTACCTTCAATTAGTCTAAGTCCTTGGCGGGATAAAGCTATTACACTAGGTCCTTGATACCTTAAAGCCGCAACATATGACATTTTTACTTCTCTAGCATCAGCAGGCCTGAAAAACTGTAAGCCCGGAATTGCTCTTAGCGAAGCGTAGTGCTCAACAGGCTGATGAGTAGGGCCATCCTCCCCTAGAAATATAGAGTCATGAGTTAATGGATAGATAACCTGTAATTTCATTAAAGCTGTTAGTCGGATAGCATTTCTCATATAATCAGAGAACACCAAAAAAGTAGCACAATAAGGCAAAAAGTAGCCTGTTTGAGCTAGACCTGCTGTCATAGCTCCCATAGCAAACTCTCTAATACCATACTTAATATTTTTAGCTGTAAAGTCGCTAGAGGTCATCACCCCTTCAGATTCAATAGCACTTTTATCTGAGCAAGACAAGTCAGCCGAACCTCCAATAAACTGGGGTAAGTGTTTTGATAGTAATTGTAATACTTTGTGAGAAACAGCTCTTCCAGCTTCTTTCTCCTGGATTGGAATTTCACTCAGTAACCCTTCAATATTATCAGGAACTTTGTTCTCTTGCATTAAAGAATACTGAGCAAAATCTTCTGGCTTAGAATGTTGAAACTGCTTATACATCTTTTGCCACCTCAAGTAAGTTTCTTTCTGCTTTTCAAGATGCTTACGAAAATACTCTT
>JAACFD010000267.1 GCA_009937555.1 Chlamydiales bacterium
TATTTTTTTATTTTGTGTATTTTTTTTTACTCTCTATTTATTGCAAGCGATACTCATGTGGTTTTTTATAAACCCCCCACACAGAGTCTTTACTACCTTTTAAGTGCTTCTTCCAACTAGTCATAGGTCTTCCTTTACGGCCGTTGCAATCTGATCTCCAAAGCTCAATACTCTGACTAGTAATACTATAAACAAAAGAAAAATAAAAATGACTCCAGTTTGTATCAGCAAAAACTATTGCCTTAGGAAAAGCCACTCCTTCTTTAATAAGGTAAGATTCTAGTTCTTCTAAAAGGTCATTTTCAGCACTTATTTTTTTAGTGAGCTGTATTAATGTTAGTAGGCACAAGTCAATAAAATCAGCATAAGTTATATATAAAAACTCAAAGCCACTACTTAAAATGCGATTAACCTCATCATTCAATAGATCTTTATTAACCCCTGCAACATGAGCAACGCTATCAGTTAGCAAACTTTGTACATCTGTAACTTTAATAAGAGGAAAAGCACTTAATATAGCCCCCTCTATCTCCTCCTCTATACTATTCATCTCAAGTCCACTTTGGGTTAACTGAGATAAAATCTCTTTTTTTAAGTTACTCCATGTAAATGTATCACTTAAGTTAACTGAGCTAATAAAGGCCCCTCCTTTAACCTCTTTTGCAAGAAAACTTATCAAAGCAGGCAGTTGCTCTTGTTCAAGAGAGTGTGAAAGGAGAAAGCTGTGACAGCGAGATTTATAAAGCTCAAGCTCTTTTTTAGGATCCGTTTTGAAGTCAATATACTTACTTAAAAGATCAGGCCTTAACATAAAGGCGTGTGTAGGCGAATGCATTAATATACAAAAGTGCTCACTGCCTAATACTTCCTGTAACTCTCTCATGACAAAGAGGAATAAAGATTCAGCTTTATGTATATTCTCTCTTACCTGTGTTGGCTTTTCACTTCTCTTGTAATATACCATTACAAGGTCCTCCATACTTCCTCCTGAAGTATATGCCCATGGCTTCTTGTCAAGCTTATCTAAATTATCAAGAGGATTTGTTAAAAGAGCCCCCTGGTGAGCTTGCGCCATTCTGGCAAGAGAGCTTATTAAGAAGTTCTCATCTTGTGTTTTCTCTTCTATAGCTAAATGGATCCGTTGAATAACAATATCAAGCCCTGCTAACTTTGCATCTTGAGCAAGCTCAAGCTCAACCTGCCTAAAAAACTTTGTCAAAGAGTCTACATATTCCTCAGGTGAATAGATCAAGCTCCACAGATAAGACTGTTCACGCCCATGTTTATATAAAAGCCTAAATCCAGCAGGTCTATCATCATAAAAGTTTGCTTGAATGTCGTTCATTTCAGCATCATAAATTTCTTGAAAGTATTTAGGCATGAGTTCCATGTACCTATCAACAAGGTAGGGAAAAAGCTGAGAAACCCTTTGAGAGTTATGATGTAAATTTTCTATTTTTTCTTTGCTCATGTTAAATTCAGATCTAACACTTGAGTACTTAGCCTTTAACCAACGAACCTCATCCTCTGAGCTAGCTCTAGATAACCTACCTTCAACTCCTTGCAGCTCTGCGTAGATCCCTTCATGCTCTACCTGAATTTGCTCTATCCCCTGGTTTATCTCATTCAAGGTATCAGTTAAGGTCGCAAAGATAATTTCTCCTAATCCACCCCTTTCTTTACTATCTATCCCAAGCCCATGATACATGTTCCAGTTGCAAAAATTTGGTTTACACTCCGCAAAAGATGCTAAAGTAAACTCCCATGTTTTCAAGAAAGGAATATCAACCGATGAAATAAAACCTTCTTTTAGGCCTTCATAAACAGCGCTTGCCTCTTCTAAGCTCCCTTGTTGAAACCCCTTTTTACTTATCCTCCCTCCGTTAGCTATAACCATTACACTATGAGGTAAAAGGGTTGATCGCCGTTCATTCTTATCTTTATAACCATCTAGCTCTGTGATACCCACATTAAATACTTTTGCTACGAGCACTTTCAGTAGATTCTCAGCAGTAACGTAAGATCCAAATTCCTTAATAATAGGTTTTATTAAAGCTTTAGCTTCTTTTGCCCGTAAGATAAAACTACCTTCACTTGAGATCATCCCTACTTTTGAGAGGAGGTCTAGTAAGCTTGGGGAATACCATAACTTAGTGCCTTTACTACCTATATATATAGGTCTTTTTAACTCTCCAATCCCTGAGCTAGGGCTCATAGGGACTTCAAAGTCTTCCCCCTCAAATGTCTTTCTCAGTCTACCAGCAGACATCAATTCGGAAAAATCAGATATAAACTGTTCTAGCTGCTCTTGCTGTATAACTAGAGCTGGGGCAGTAGCAAAGCAGGATCCCACACTCTGCCTAATCAGAAAGAGCATACAAAATAAAGTTAAAACTCTAGCTTTACGATCGTCTAAAGCCTCTTCGATATTCAAATTTAAACTTCTATAAATTAACTCTCTAGACTTCTTCTCAAGAAATGGTTTTTGTAAGGAATTTAACTTATCTCTTAAAACTACAGAACTTTCAAGAGACTTAATAACTCGATAAATATGAGCCATAAATGGTTTAGTTCCCTCAAGCCCTGGTATGATGTAAAACAGAGACTCTTCTACTTTTAACCTTGCTTTTTGTATTAGGGAAAGTTCAATTTTGCCACTACTATGTATTAGACTCTCCGCTAACTCTCTACAAAAAGATAAAATAAAATCTTGAATGGGGTCGTGGAGACCTGTATACTTCATATATGTAAATCGAGTGAAATCTAGGCTATTATGCTTTTCACGAAGAATATTATTATAGATAAACTCAAAATACAGGTCTGAAAAAGTTTTAGTTCCA
>JAACFD010000037.1 GCA_009937555.1 Chlamydiales bacterium
CCAAGCTGAGAACGAGTTTGTATATTCCAACGCATAGGTACTTTTAGTAAAAAGTACATACAAATCGCTGCTACCCCAACAAGCTGAGTTAACATTGTCAAAGGCTTAGGTACAACTAGCTGAAAAAAACCACGAGTAAATGCAAAGAAAAAAAGAAGGCTAATAAGCCCTTGTTTTGTCTGTTCAAAAGTTTTCTTATGGTTAAATGCTAAAGTAAATTCCATTGATTTACCCTGTCTGCAGGGTAGACTTATCTACATTTATTTCAGTATAACTTAGGTTATCAACTGGAAATTTATGCAGACATTTTAAATTACCATATTCCAACTTGCTTAAAATAGCTCTAATCCATACACCATGGCCAAAAAGCAATATTCTTTCATGGTCTTGGAGACTCTTTAAAAAACTAACAATCCTTTGCTCAAAATCAAGTAAACTTTCTCCAAAGATTGTTTCTTCAGGATATTCGAGGGCTTTCTCCCACAACTCCTGAATATTCTTACGGTGTATTCCTTCAAGATTCTCTCCAAAGTCTAATTCATCCATACGATTATCTTCGTCTAAGTCTCTTGGGGAAAAGCCATGCAAATAAGCAGTCTCTTTTGTTCGCTTTAAAGAGCTTGTGTATACCTTATCAAAGGGCTTTAACTGATCAATAAAATTTTTATTCTCTTTAATTTTCTCAAGCTCTTCACCTTCTGGATAGATGATAGAGATATCTTTTCTCCCTTGAAGCAACTTTAAGTAGTTCCATTTTGTCTTTGCATGTCGAATAGCTATCAGTTGCATATGACTCTCCTCATATAAATACACTTTCGTAAGCTGACTGGTAAGCCTCCCAGGCAGGTATTTTAAAGTGACTATTTTGCCAACTTATCACCAGATCTCCGCTGTATTGCCTAACTAGGTTTTTTAAGCGTTCAATACGCTCTATTGCTTTAGAAACGGTAATAAAAGATAAATTAGCCTCAAGATATTGATCATGAATGATTAACGGACTTTCTTTCAAGTTTAACTTTTTTCTTGTATGGATATTAAAAGCAGAGTAACTGTAACAAGTTCCTGAAGAGAACCCCCATAAGTTTGGGAGAGCTGCTGAAGAAATTTCTTTATACCCCAGATCAGAAGCTAACTGCCATGTAGTTGGGTTTTCAAACTGTAGGTCTGGCAAACTTATCCGTTCAGCTTTGAGGGAGAACTGCTGTTCAAAAATATTTTTTTCTTCCTTTAGCAGTAATGACTGGTTATAGGAAGGATAAGTCCCCAACACTCCCACACTATGCCCTCTATTACTAATTTTATTAGCAATATCTTGTGCATGACCCAAATCATAACTACAATCTCGGCCTACTTTTTTTTGCATCATGAAGTTAAACTGGCTAGTAACCCCCCACTTTTCAGACATACTCATAATATCTTCAAAGCTATCAAAGGGGTCTGCTTTCTTTCTAAGCTGCACATTAGAATAGGATAAAATATCTTTAAACGCATAGTTCCAGCTTTTATAAGAAAATAGATCCTTACACACACTGTACATAAGCTGTGAAGGAGAGCGCCATCGCTTTAAGTGTAAAACATTATGTAGTAATTTAAAGTTAAAGCTTTTTTTCTTACGCTCTTGTTGAACTCCTAGATAAGAAAGCATTTTCCATAAGCATTCCACGTACTCATTAACAACAGGTCTTTTATATAAATCACTAGAAATGATAAAGCTATTGCTCTTTTCATGGGCAGGCAAAACCGACTCCTCCCACCTAGTAAGCAAGAAAAAAGAGGAAGCAAATATATCAGCTCCACAATTGATAGTATTTTGTGTAATAGAAAGGTAGTCTTCACCAAATATTATAGGAAGGCTGCGATCATAAATCGGACTTTGTCCTAAAATTTTTGTTCGTATAGGAAGATTTTCAGCTGATAAATAATCATTCCCTTTAATTTTAGCAAAAAAGTCATCCCTAATAATAAGCTCGTTACCATTCTCACAAACAATTCTATACTCTTGTTGCGGTGCTATAAATACTTGAAATTCCAAGCCTAGAAATTCCTCTAGTAAAATATCGAGGATATAACTCCTCTCAGAGAAAAACTTTTCCGGAACAAATACTTGGAGCATAGCTACTCATGGGTTAACAATTCAAAGCAAAGCTTTCCTGTTTATTTTCAGAGAAATCTAGTGAGTAATACTTTAGAGTATTACCAGAAAGAACATAACGCCCAGAAGCATCACTTTCTTCTAAATACTCACCCTCAGGGATTGATATAGGAAGGCCTAACCTTTCCCCTGCTATATTTACCCAACCTATTTGCTTTGCTGGATTACCAACAACAAGAGCAAAAGGGGGCACCTCTTTACAAACCACAGCACCAGCTCCTATAAAGCTATAAGCTCCTATAGTGATTCCACAGACTATTGTAGCATTCGCTCCTATAGTAGATCCACGTTTCAAGGCAGTCTTCACATACTCAGAGCGTCTATTGATTTCACTTCTTGGATTTTTTATATTAGTGAATACTACACTGGGACCAATAAACACATAATCTTCACATTCAATTCCCGAATAAACGCTTACATTATTTTGTATTTTAACCTGCTTACCAATCTTTACCCCATCACTAATAACAACATTTTGACCAACATTACAATTTTCTCCTAGAGATGCTCCTTTCATTATATGAGAGAAGTGCCAAATTTTTGTCCCCGGAGAAATCTCAGCACCATTATCAACACATGCTGTTTCGTGTGCAAAATACTTTGGCATTTCAAGAGAAATCATATTACCAGATTGTAACAAGCTCTTCTGAGCAGCATCTAAAACTCTCAAACCTTCTAGGCCTTCTGTACCTGATGTCTTTGGTTTTTGGCGAAGCTGGCAAGAACTTAAAAAATGAGAGCATTCATTAAGTAAAGGCTCTTTTTGATCTACTTTTATAAATTCTGCCTCGCTTTTCTCTACGTAGCTTTTACCTTCTTCTTTAAACAGCATTTTAGGAGAGTAAGACAGTTTTTCATCCCATACTTTAGTATCATCAAAAATAAGGGCCCCTTTAGTTCCAATAATAGTTAACTTATGCTCTTTGAATGGTGATATCCAGCTTGCTGAAATACTAGCAGATCGATTCCCTGAAAATTTAAGATACAACTGACAAGTATCTTCAATCCCGTCATGCAAAAATGAAGAAGCATTGCAATTGACTGTTTGTGGGAGAGAACTCATAAATGATAATATCATTGAGATATCATGTGGAGCAAAGCTCCATAATACATTTTCTTCAGTTCTAAGCTTTCCAAGACTGAGTCTATTGGAATTAATATGTAGTACATCTCCAATAAATTGCTCCTTTATAAGCTCCTGAATATGCTCAACAATCGGATGATACTGCAAGATATGCCCTACCATAAGAATAGCTTTTTTAGAGTCTGCTAAGCTAACTAATTCTTCAGCTTGCCCTACTTCTAAGCTAATAGGTTTTTCTATATAGACATCTTTTCCAGCTTCTAGTGCAGCTTTAGCTTGGCTGTAATGCATGACAGCAGGAGTAGCAATTACTACTTTCTTTACTGATCTATCTAGTAAAGTTTCACTAAAACTTAGGGAAACTTTCACCTCTGGATATAGATCTTGGTATTTTTTCAATGCCTCTCTAGAAGTATCTACAATAGTGTTTAGTGCAGATAACTGATGAAAGTTGCGTATAAGATTTTTTCCCCAGTATCCACCACCAACTACTGCTACATCTGCTGATGTGTTAGCCATTCTTAGACCCCCTCTAAAACTAAAGATTCTTTTAAGCTATTTACAACGCTTAACTGCTCATCTTGAGTTAAATATGGGTGCATAGGCAAGGATAGAACTTCACTTGCTGCCTTCTCTGCAACAGGGAAATCTCCAGGAGTATAATCAAGGTGCTGATACATTTCCTGAGCAGGCATAATTCTTGGGTAATATATACCTGTAGGAACCCCTTTAGACTTCATCGATTCCATTATCTGCTGCCTCATATCCGAAGGAACTCTTATTGTATACTGTGCATAAACATGTTGATACCCATTTTGGACAAATGGAGTTACAACAGTATCTTTTAACTGCTCATTATAAAACGCAGCTACTTCTCTTCGCAGCTTTAACTCGCGATTATAGTGCTTTAACTTTACTTGTACAACAGCAGCCTGTAGAGTGTCTAAACGACTGTTGATACCCTGAATTTTATAATCATGTCTAGCACCACCGTGAACTCTAATAGCTCTTAGCTTACTTGCATATGAATCACTATCTGTAAAGACAGCTCCACCATCACCATAACAGGACAGAGGCTTAGCAGGAAAGAAGCTAGTAGAGGAGAATGCGAACTGACTACAGCTTTTTAAATCATTAGCCGTTGCCCCAAAACATTGCGCGGCATCTTCTATTACCTCAATGCCATGTTTTTCAGAAATATCCTTGAGGCCTTCTACGTCTGGCATATGACCAAAAATGCCCACAGCAATAATAGCTTTAGTTTTACTACTAATTTTCTCTTCGATTTTACTTGGATCAATATTGTAGGTTTGAGGGTCGATATCTGCAAAAACAGGGGTTGCTCCAAGCAAAGAAATTACATCCGCCGTACTGATAAAGCTAAAGGGGGTTGTAATTACTTCATCTCCTTTACCCACTCCTAGAGCCATTAAAGACATTTGCAAACTATCAGTCCCATTAGCTGATGCTATACAGTGCTTAACTCCAACATAACTAGCTAACTCTTGTTCGAGCTCTTGCACTTCTTCCCCCATAATAAACCGACCTTTGTCGATCACCTTATGAATAGCTTCATCCATTTCAGATTTCATAGACTCATATTGTCTTTTTACATCGATAAATTCCATAAATTCTCCTAAGCTTTATAAACACCTGGCTGATCAGGGAAGGCATTTCTTGTATCAATAATAGGTACTTTTTTAGCTAAAATATCATTCACATCAAATTCTTTATGATGGGTAGCTAAAACAAAACAGTCGTATTCTTCAGAGTAAGGGCTAGACTCTTTTCCTTTAAACTGAGCATAATCTCTGTTATTAGGAATGACAGGAATAAAAGGATCGTGGTAATCAACTAAAGCGCCCTTTTTCTCTAGTAGCTCCATAATTTCTAAACTTGGACTTTCCCGCATGTCACCAATATTCGCCTTATAGGCAACTCCTAAAATCAAGACTTTGCTTCCTTTAAGAGGTTTTTTATGATCATTTAAACAGTCTTGTATTTTATCTACTACCCAGTTAGGCATGAAACGGTTAATCTCTCCTGCAAGCTCAATAAATCGTGTAGACACTCCTTCCTCTTTTGCTTTCCAGGTAAGGTAGAAAGGATCTATTGGGATACAATGTCCTCCTAGGCCAGGGCCTGGCCAAAAAGGCATGTAGCCAAACGGCTTAGTAGATGCGGCCTTAATAACTTCCCAGACATCAATATCCATTTTATCAAAAATCATTTTTAGCTCATTCACTAGAGCTATATTTACAGAGCGGAAAATATTTTCTAAAAGCTTTGAGGCTTCAGCTTCTCTTGCTGACTTTACTGTTACTATTGAAGAAATGCCAATTGAATAAACAGCCTCTCCCAGCTCTAAACTCTTGGGGCATATTCCTCCAAGGACTTTAGGTATATTTCTTGTATTATAAGTAGAGTTACCTGGGTCTTCTCTTTCTGGAGAGAAGCATAAGAAAACATCTTCTCCAACCTTAAGCGGACTTTTCTCTTCAATAATTGGCTTCACAACTTCTTCTGTAGTTCCGGGCCAGGTCGTGCTCTCTAAAGAAATAAGTGTCTGCGGTTTTAGGTAGGGAGCAATTGCTTCACAGGTTTTTATAACATATTCTAAATCAGGCTCTAGATGCTTTGTAAGAGGGGTAGGTACACAAATAATAATAACATTACAGTCCGACACTTTAGAGAAATCTTGTGTAGCTTTTAGAAACCCTTTATCTACAGTTTGTTTAAAAGCCTTTTCATCTAAATGATCAAGATAGTTTTTTCCTTCAGATATATTCTTGATTTTTTGCTCATCAACATCAAACCCTATGACATTTACTTTTTCTTGAGCAAAGACTAGTGAAAGAGGCAAGCCCACATACCCTAAACCAATGACTCCTAAGCAGATCTTTTTGCTCTTAATCTTAGAAACTGTAAGCTCTTCTACACCTATGGAGTACGAATTATTTTTCTCTGTTTCTGATATGGGTTCAACAATAGTAGTCACAAGGGCTCCTCATGCTTTATATAGTGATAATAAAGTAGAGAAACTACACGAAATTCAAGAAAAACTCAAGTAGCAAATACCGCTCTAGGCCCCTTTACTGAGCACTTTAGATATAAGCTACCTTAGCTTTAAGAACATCATGAATATGAGTTTCGAGCTGGCGGGTTAGCTCACTCCGCTCAAAATTCTTATAAAGCACTGATAAAGAAGACTTATCGTTTAAACCTGGGGTAAGTTTTGGGTTTAAACTACTTAATGCCTTGGATACCTCAATTTCATCTTCTTCAGATATAAGATAATAGCTAGATTCTTTTTTGAAGATAGCTGCAGCATCACTCTTTTTTGGAGCAAAAATTAAACAAGGGGTTCCACTTCTAGCATATTCAAAAGTTTTCCCGGGTATGACGCTTACCATCTTCTGCTCAAACCCAATGAATAAAAGTGAAATATCAGCATTACATAGTTCTTCTAGAGAGCGCTTATGTTCTACATAGCTTTCAATAAACACATTTTCCTGAAGACCTAGTATATCTACCATATCTTTAATTGCTTGTTCTGCCTCTGGATAATTCCATCCCTTGAAAACAACCTTTAAAGACTGTTCTCTATTACCTTCAATATAACGCCGCAGTCCTTTAAGAAAGCATTTTACAGCAGGGATAAATGCTGGGTATATAGTCCCTAAATGAGCAATAGTAAACGTTTTACTTTGATTTACCCTGAGCTTTGAAAAGTCCTCCTCATCATAGCCATTGCAAAGGAGCGTTAATTTTTCTTTATACCTAGGATAGCTCTCTTGATACATTTTAAGAGTTTTGGGGGTTGCAAATATAGCTCTATCACACTGATTGATTAAGTTTTTCTCTATATCTTTTGTAAAAGATAGAGAGCTATTTTGTTCTATAACTGGATTGCATAGCCATGGGTCCCTAAAGTCAGCAATCCAAGGAACTCCTAAATCTCTCTTTATATAAGCACCAATAAGATGAGAGGAATGAGGAGGGCCAGAACTAATCACTAAATCAATGCTTTTCTCATTGCTCCAATCTTTTACAGCTTCTAAGGCTGGTTTCACCCAAAACAAATATGAATCGGGCTGGAAGCATGCTTGGGCAGCTTTCTTATACTGCTGAAAAACCTCTTCTTTAAAAGCAATGAAACTATCTAGACTCCGATCTACCATCTGCTCAATACAGTCAAAAGAGCATGCCTCTATTTCTTTAAAGCTGTCTATTAACAAATGATCTAGCCTTACCTCTTCTGCTCTTATCACCTCTAAATTGTTTGGTAATTCTTCTAAAAGAGTACTGTCTGTTACAGAATCTCTAAATGAATACGATGGTCTAGGTACTGTCAACACAATAGGGTTATACAAATCTTTATTAAGGTACTTAATAAATTTAACGGTTCTTTGAACACCACTCCATCCTGTAGGAGGAAAATTATACGAGATGAAAAGGATATTTTTTTTCATGGTACCTCCTTTCTTTAAGAAACCGCTCTAATACTTCATAAACTTGAGTGACTGGCATTTTCACCTTTCTGTGCATTGTATTTGCTTTTTTAGTAATAGGAATGTGCCTACTGGTTTCAAGTTCTTCTAAGTCATCTAAAAAATAAAAGTTTTGGTTGAGTTGCTTTTGCTTTTTACGATGCTTTAAGCCCAAGCGATCTAACCACTTTTTTATCAGAGGATGAAAAGTAAGAAAAATAGCAGTTCCTTCATGACCAAGGTATTCACAGAAATACCTAAAGTCAACTGTACAGGTAGATAAACAACTTGCTGCATAACGAGTAACGGAAAAAACTTCTTCAAGTGGAACATCAGAGACATCTAAAAAGTCAATGCCAGCCTCCAACATTTTATGTTGAAGCAACCTGAAGTCTTCAGGGTAACTTGGGTGAGATTTAATAAGCAGCTTATGCTGTTTATCTTTGATTCTCTCTTTAATTTTATTAGCAAACTCTAAGATAGTATCCAGATGGCCCGGCAAGTACTTTTCAGACTGAAGGAAAACACTTGTTATAATTTTAGAGCTTAACTGTGGAAACTTCATAAAAAATAAGCGCTTAAGAGCTGCTAGGTCTAACTTGCAGTATTCATAATGCTTAGGAGATTCAACACAATAAACAGGAGTTAAATCTCTTTGCCTTAAACTGTAATAACCTATCTCATCAAATGTAATATAAGAATCTGGGAAAGGAGGGCTAACTCTAATTTCACCCCAGAAATCTACAAACTGACAGCAAGGAATATCTAAAGACTTACTAAGCTCTAAAACTAAGTGATCTAGATTGTCTTTTTGAGCTGAGTTGCCAATTAAAATGATATCAGGTTGAAAGCTACTTAACTCTTCATTTAGCCTTGTAGAGAGATCTAGAGCATCCTCTCTTTTTAGTACTTGCTTATACCTTAACCCTCTACTTTCTAAAATCGGAGCGCAACGACTTGAGCATAAGTTCAAGATTTGCAAGCCCTCGACATGAAGCCCCATACTGATAGGAATTAACTGCAAAGAAGCGCCAATATCCTGAAAAACAATTGCTACTCTCTTCATATTTACAGACTAAGGTTAAAGTACTATTAGATAAATCGGTCTTCTTTATCTATACTGAGTTGTTAAAAGTGAAGTTTTATTTCAAGAAAGTAGATAGAGACAGACAACTAAAGGCGAAAAGGTTTAAAAAAAGCTTCATCAGCGATCTCTAGCATCTCTTTGTCTCCCCTAGAGTCCCCGTAAGCAAAAATATAGTCCTGATCGCTAAAATTTACAGAAGCCTTTAGGCGCTTCACTTTCTCAACGCCATAGCAATTTCTACCCATTAGCTTACCTGTATAAAGCCCTTGCTTATCTTGCTCTAACATAGTTGCAATAGTCTGCTCAATTCCCTCTGAAATGCTCCAATGTTTCAAAAAAATCTCAAGGTTAGCACTTACTAAAAAAACATGATGCCCCTGCCCTTGGTGCCATTTTATTCTTTCCAATGCTTGAGGGCGAACTAGATACTTAATCTTACTTTCTGCAAACGCTTTAGCTTTAAGCTCAAACTCCTTGACTGATAACCCCTTGATAAACCTTGTCAAACAGTACACTTTCATTTGACTGTTATCTATTACTCTCAGCAGGTATAAAAAAGCATGTGGTATCAAGCAAAACAAATTGATGATAAATGTTGAAAAAGGGAATGCAAAATATAGAAAAGGTATCAAGGTATCTTTAACAGTAATCGTCCCGTCAAAGTCAAAAAAGGCATAGGTTTTTCGTTGTGTATTCATCGTACATTTTGTTAAGATATTCCCAAAGACTGATTGTCGTAAGTTTTTGGTTTTTTGTCACTTTAAATTAAGAAGGAATGCATCTATGAGAGACCCTTACCTAAACAAGCTAGCTCAAGTTTTAGTTCACTACTCTAATGAAATACAAGAAGGTCAACTTGTTGCAATCCATGGTGACCCTTTAACGATGCCTCTTGTAGAGGCTATTTATGAGGAAGTTCTCAAAGCCAAAGCTCACCCTTTTTATTTTACACAACCTCAGTCTCTACAGGAAATTCTCCTACAAAAAGCATCAGACACTCAACTTTCTTACAGTTCTCCCTTTGCCCTTCACCAAACTAAAAATATCGATGCTACTTTTCGTATACTAGGAGAAACCAATTCTAAGGCCTTCACAAATATTGACCCCAACAGACAAGCTAAAGTTTCTCAAGCTAACAAGGAAGCTAAAACACTATTTCAAAAAAGAGCTGCTGAAGGATCTCTTAACTGGATATTAACTCAATTTCCTACTCAAGCTAGCGCTCAAGATGCAGAAATGACTTTAGATCAATACGAAGATTTTGTTTTTAGAGCAGGTCTTTTGCATGAAGATGACCCTGTGAGCAAGTGGAGAGAAGTGCAAAAGAAACAGCAAAAAGTTGCCGACTACTTAATAGGAAAAAAAGAACTTCACTTTAAAACAGATGAGGGAACAGACCTACTAGTTAATGTTGAGGATATGCATTGGATGAATAGCTGCGGCACGCGCAATTTCCCTGATGGCGAAGTATTTACCGGGCCCAATCTAAATTCAAATGATGGGGGAGTTAACGGTAAGGTTGTAGTTTCTTTTCCTGCGTGTCACCATGGAAGAGAAGTTAACCAAGCTATTTTATACTTTGAAAAAGGCCAGGTTGTAGAAGCTAAATCTCAAAGTAATCAAGATTTTTTAAATGCTATGCTAAAACAAGATCCAGGGGCTAGTAAAGTGGGAGAGATAGCACTTGGAACTAACTACAATATCAAAAACTATACTAAGAACACGCTATTTGATGAGAAAATCGGTGGCACATTCCACTTTGCTGTTGGTTCAGGATACCCCCAGACAGGCAACTGTAATGAGTCTGGACTACATTGGGATATGATCTGCGATCTTCGTACTGGAGGTAAGGTTACTTGTGACGGAGAAGTAATCTCAAATAACGGGCAATTTTGTTTTGAAGGCTGGCCAGGGAGATAATCATGAAAAAAGTTTTAATCACAGGCATAGCAGGATTTATAGGCTTTCACCTTAGTCTACGATTATTAGAAGAAGGCTTTCAAGTTGTAGGTTTAGATAACTTCAATGACTATTATGACCCTTCTTTAAAAAGAAGTAGGCAGCAAATTTTAGAGGCAAAGGGAATTGAAATAGCTGAAATTGACATCAGCAACTTTGAAGATCTGTCTCATTTTTGTGCTAAACACAATTATGATCATTTTGTACACTTGGCAGCTCAGGCTGGGGTACGCTACTCAATTGATCATCCATTTTCCTATGTGCAATCAAATCTTATTGGTTTTGTTAATATACTAGAAGTGTGTAGAAAAAGACCTGACATACCTCTTGTATACGCATCTTCTTCATCTGTATATGGACTCAATAAAAAAACTCCATTTTCAGAAGATGACCGTGTAGATAACCCTGTAAGTCTTTATGGAGCCACAAAAAAGTCTAATGAAGTATTGGCCTTTTCCTACCACAACCTCTACAAAATTCCAATGATTGGCTTAAGGTTTTTTACCGTATATGGACCTTATGGTAGGCCTGACATGGCTTACTTTTCTTTCTCTAAAAACATCATCAACAAAACCCCTATT